>VGCQ01000198.1 GCA_016870055.1 Alphaproteobacteria bacterium
ATCAACCCGATCGCGCTGCTGATTTCTCGACATCTTGGAAGCATCCATCTTCGGTCCTCTCTCGACAAATGGATGTCCAAGGAAACGGGGGCCAGCTCAGCGCCGCCTGGCCGCTCCCCTGTGGGTCGGCGCCCTGCTGATCGTGCTGGCGTTCCTGGTGATCTATCCCCTGTCGATGCTGGTGTTCGGGGCGCTGAGCGATTCCAATCCGGTGGTCGACGGGTTCGGCAACTTCAAGCCCTCGATCAAGCATTTCCTCAATGTGCTCGGCAACGAGAACGTCCACCTCGCCTTCTACAATGCACTGATGGCCTGTGGCGGCGGCACCATCCTGGCGGTGGTGATCGGGCTCTCCTTCTCGTGGATCGTCGTGCGCACCAACACGCCCTTCAAGGGCTTCATCGCTGGCGCCAGCATGATCCCCTTGTTCGTGCCGCCACTGGTCGCCGGCGTCGCCTGGGGCATTCTCGGCTCGCCCAAGACCGGCCTGCTCAACACCGTGCTGAAGTGGGTCGGCATCGACTTCCGCTTCGATTTCTACTCGATGTCGGGACTGATCATCGTCTTCGGCATCTACTATGCGCCCTACGTCTACATGTTCACCGCCTCGGCGCTCAGAAACATGGATCCCAGCCTCGAGGAAGCGTCGGAGGTATCGGGCGCGTCGGCCTTCACGACGCTCTTCACCGTCACCTTTCCCCTGATCGCCCCGGCGATCCTGGCCGGCTCGCTCCTGTCCTTCGTGGTGATGCTGGGCATCTATGGCGTCCCGGCGGCGCTCGGCGCACCGGCCAACATCAACGTGCTGACCACCTACATCTTCAAGCTCACGGCCTGGAGCCCGCCGCTCTACAACACCGCGGCCGCCGTCGCGATCCTGCTGATGGTCGTCACCGCGATCCTGGTGTGGGCGCAGCAGAGAATCCTCGTCGGCAAGAGCTTCGCCACGGTGGCCGGCAAGGCCTTCCGGCCGCGCAGCCTCGATCTCGGCTCGTGGCGCTGGTTCACCTTCAGCCTGGCGCTGGTCTATCTGTTCGTCGTCGTGGTGCTGCCGACACTGGCGCTGGTCATTGCCGCCTTCCGCAAGTTCCTGTTCTTCAAGGACTTCGACGCGCTGTTCGACTGGAAACAGTACAGCTGGGTGCACTTCAACAGCGTGCTCGACAACCCGCTCACCATGCTGTCGATCTGGAACACGCTCAAGGTCGGCCTGATCACCGCCATCGTCGGCGGCGCGCTGGCCTTCGCGATCGGCTACACGGTCAATCGCACCACCGTCGGCGGCCGCCGTTCCATCGATCTTCTGGCCACGCTTCCCGTCGCCATTCCCGGCCTGGTCGTGGGCGTTGCCTACCTGTGGGCCTGGATCGGCCTGCCGGGCGGCCTCTACGGCACGATCTGGATCCTGGCTCTCGCCTTCGTCGCCCGCTTCATGCCCGATACGGTGAAGGCGCTCTCCACGTCGTTCCTGCAGATCCACAAGGAGCTCGAGGAAGCGGCCTGGATCTGCGGCCGCGGGCTCCTGGGAACCATCCGCACGGTCGTGCTGCCGCTTGCCCGGCCGGGTGTCGTGGCCTCGATGACGCTGCTCTTCGTGCTGGCGATCCGCGAGTTGGGCTCCTCGCTCTTTCTCTACACCAGCGACACCACCGTGATGGCCGTGTTGCTGCTCGACTACTACGAGGGCGGCAACACCGGCAAGACCGCCGCCTTCAGCTTGATTCAGACCGCGATCCTCGCCGTGCTGCTCGGCATCACGACATGGATCTCCCGCGAAACGACGCAGAACACCCGCTTCAATTGAACAATGCATCCGGAGGAAAAGGACCGATGAAGAGACGTAGCTTTACCAGGACCGCCGTGCTCGGCACGGCAGGCATCCTGACCGGCAGCTCCGTGGGCGGCCTCCCGGCGCTGGCGCAGAACGAGTTCGGCTCCAAGGAGCTGATCGCCGCCGCCGAGAAGGAAGGCCAGCTCACCTACTACACCGCGAACTTCGCCGAGACCGAGCAAGAGGTCATCAAGGAGTTCAACAAGCGCTTCCCCAAGGTGAAGGTGGCGATGGTCCGCGCTCCTGGTGGCCAGCTCATCACCCGCATCAAGACCGAGGCGGCGGCCGGCAAGCTCGGTGCCGACGCCATCAGTCACACCGACCGCGGCCTGATGCTGGCTCTGGCCGATCTCTTCCAGGACTACGCGCCGCCCAACGCCGCCGACTATCGGCCCGATGCGCTCGTGTCGCCGAAATTGTGGCCCGGCGCCACGCTTGGCTGGGCGATCTCCTACAACTCCGCCCTGGTCAAGAACCCGCCCAAGACGTGGATGGATCTCCTCAAGCCCGAGTACAAGAACAGGATGATCGCCCAGGTCGTCGCCCCGTCGGGCGGCACGACCTGGACCCGCAGCATGTTCGAGCGCCAGGTGCTGGGCGAGGACTATTGGGCCAAGCAGGCCGCGCTCGGCATCGCCCTCTATCCGTCGGGCGCACCGCTGTCGGACGCGCTGGTGCGCGGCGAGGTCCAGATCGCGCCGTCGCTCTACAACATCGTCTACACCAAGGCCCGCGACGGAGCCCCGGTCGATTCCGTCTTCGCACCCGAAGGCGTGCCGATCATCCCGTTCTCCGACGGCATTCCGAAGACGGCCAAGAACCTCAATGCGGCCAAGCTGTTCATGAACTGGCGGCTCAGCAAGGAGGGCCAGGCGTTCCAGATCAAGTCGTTGGGCAACATCACGTCGTTGAAGGAGCCGCCCGCCTTCCCCAAGGGCTGGGATCCCAAGGTCGTCAAGGTCTGGGTGCCGAACTTCGAGCAGTTCGAGAAGTTGCGCACGCCATGGATCGAGGAGTGGAACAAGACCTACGGCTACCGTCAGTGAGCAGCGCGCTTCTCATCGAGGACCTGGTCAAGCGGTTCGCGACGGGCAAACCCGCCGTGGACGGCGTCAGCTTCGACGTGCCGGCGGGCGAGATCGTGGTGCTGCTGGGCCCGTCGGGCTGCGGCAAGACCACGACCTTGCGCTGCGTGGCGGGGCTCGAGCATCCGACGGGCGGACGCATCTCGATCGGCGAGCGCGTCGTCTCCGAGCCCGCGCGCGGCCTCCTGGTCAGCCCGCGCGAGCGCGACATCGGCATGGTGTTCCAGTCCTATGCGGTGTGGCCACACATGACGGTGCGCCAGAACGTGGCCTATCCGCTGAAGCATCGCCGCAACAACGGCGGCAACGTCGATGCCAAGGTGCGCGAAACGCTCGAGCTGGTCGGGCTGGGCGACTATGGCGAACGGCCGGTGACCTCGCTGTCGGGCGGCCAGATGCAGCGCGTTGCGCTGGCGCGCAGCCTGGTCTACCGGCCGCAGCTCCTGCTGCTCGACGAGCCGCTTTCCAATCTCGACGCCAAGCTGCGCATCCGCTTGCGCGACGAGCTGCGCCGCATCCTGAAGCAAACCGGCATGACCGGCCTCTACGTCACCCACGACCAGGCCGAGGCCGTCGTGCTGGGCGATCGCATCGGCGTCATGCGCGAGGGCAAGCTCCTGCAGATGGCGACGCCGCAGGAAATCTACAATCGGCCGGTCGATCCCTTCGTCGCCAATTTCACCGGCGCGGCCAACGTGCTTCTCGGCAAAGTCCTGGCGCGCAGCGGCGAGCGCGCGACGGTCGATCTCGGCGCGGCCGGCCGGCTCGATGCCTGGACGCCTCAGTCGCTCGCCGCCGGCGACAAGGTGCGCGTAGCGCTCCGCGCCGAGAACGTGCGGCTGGGCGAGCGCGGGTCGGCCAACGCTTTCTTCGGTCGCGTCATCGAACGCCGCTACCAGGGCATGCAGACGCTGTATGACGTCGAGGTGGGTGGCCAGCGCCTGGAAGCCCTCGAGCTCGGCACGGCCGCGCGCCATCCCGAAGGCGAGGTCGTCCTGACCTTGCCGCCCGATGCCTGCTGGGCCTATCGCGACGAGGGGGCGGCGGCGATCGAGTGACGGCGTTCGAGGGCAGACCGTAGCGCCGCAGCCAACGGCGCGTCGTCTTCCGGCAACAGGACCTGCGGATCGAGCGTCAGCACGCCGCGCGCGGCGTGGCGCTCCGACAGGTGCACCGGCGGATCGCCGCGCTGTAGGTCGGCGCTGAGGGCCAACGCGTCGGGCACGGCGACTTCCAGCACCGGCACGCGGCCGGTAACCGACGCCGGCACCAGGCTCACCTCGTGGCCGTCGAGCCGGGCCGCGATGGCCCGCAACCGCATTTCCAGGCGCGTGTTGTCGGCCGCATCGTCGGCCTTCACGAAACGATCGAGCGCGACCAGCAGGCCAACGATCTCCTCCTTGCCGGCCTTGAAGCCGCGACCGATGCCGTGATGCGGTACGCCGCGCAGATTGGTGCGGTCGACCAGCTTGGGCGGCGACCAGGTCTCGGGCGCCACGTCCATGTCGAGCTGCTGCAGCAGCGCCGAGGCCACGAGATGGCGCCGGCCGGCGAGGATGCCCGACGCCTGCGGGCCGCCCATCGCCTTGCCACCGGAGAACGCCACGAGGTCGGCACCCATGGCGATGAACCGCCGGAGATTCTCCTTGGGTGGCAGCTGCGCTGCGGCGTCGACGATCAGCGGAATGCCATTGGCACGGCAGGCGGCGACCGCCGTCGGCAAGTCGGGCAGGCTGGTGGCATTCACCGAGAAGGCCATGGCGACGACCGACGGCGCCAGCGCCGCCTCGATCTCCCAGGCCTCCAGCCCGCGCACGCCGGCGCCGGTGCCACGGTCGTTGTGGCCGATGTCGATCAGCCGCGCGCCGGACGCCGCGAGCGCGTGGGCATAGCCGGTGCGATGGGTGCGCGGGATCAGGATGTCGCGGGGAAAGGACTCGGCGTGCGGCAGAGCTGCCATCTTGGCCACGTCCCAGCGTGCGATCGAGGCGGCGGCGGCGAGGGTCAGCGCCGCTGCCGCGCCGGTCGTAACCAAGCCCGCCTCGGCACCCGTCGCGGCGGCGATCCTGGTGCTTGCGGCGTCCTGCAATTCGCCGATATCGACCGAGGCGCGCGAAGCCGCGGCCATCGCCTCGACGACTTCAGGCGCCATCACGGCACCACCCAACCGCGTCAACGCACCAGCGGCGTTGATGCGGCGGCGGACACCCAAGCCAGCATAAGGGTCGCTCATAGCCGAACCTTAGCGCGCTTCCCGACATCTTCCCAACCAGCACCGCTGGTCATGACGTGACCATGATATGCCTCAATTCACCTGTCACACCTGTAGGATTGTTCGCAACAAAGCGCCGACCACTGGCGCAAATCTCGCCGATCTTTAGAGTACGGCCGTTGCCGGGGAGTGAGGCGTATGAAGCTTATCGGCGTCGATGTCGGCGGCACCTTCACCGATCTGGTCTACGCCGATACGGAAATCGGCCGGACAGCCGTGCACAAGGTATCGACGACGCCCGACGATCCGTCGCGCGGGGTCATCGCAGGCCTGGTCTCGCTGTGCGACAGTCACTGCATCCCACGTGACACGATCGACGTGGTCTTTCACGGCACGACGATCGCGACCAACGCCATTCTCGAGCATGACGGCGCGGTCACCGGCATGATCACCACCGGGGGTTACCGCGACATCCTCCATATCGGTCGCCATCAGCGGCCGCAGCACTACTCGATCATGCAGGATATCCCCTGGCAGGACCGCCCCCTGATCAAGCGCCGCCATCGTAAGACGGTGAAGGAGCGTCTGGTGCCGCCACGGGGCGAGGTGCTGGAGCCGCTCGACGAGGCGGGCGTGCGCCAGGCGGCGCGGGAGCTGAAAGAAGCGGGAGTCGAGGCGATCGCCATCTGCTTTCTGTTCTCCTATCTCGATCCGGCGCACGAGGCGCGCGCCATGGCGATCGTGCGCGAGGAGTGTCCCGAGTGCTTCGCCACGACTTCCTCGTCGGTATCGCCGCAGTTCCGCGAATTCGAGCGCTTCACGACCACGGCCATGAACGCCTTCGTGGGGCCCAAAGTGCGCAACTACGTCACGCGGCTGGAATCGGAGATCGAGGCCTCCGGCTTCAAAGCCGACTTGCGCATCATGGCGTCCAATGGCGGCGTCGCCACGCCCGCCATGGTGGCCGAACGGCCGGTGCTCACGCTCCTGTCGGGGCCGGCGGCCGGCGTGATCGGCGGTGACTGGGCAGGCGCGCTGAGCAGTCGACGCAACCTCATCACCTTCGATGTCGGTGGCACCTCGGCCGACATTGGCATCGTCACCGACGGCGGCTTCGGCGAGGCGACGGCGCGCGACACCTGGATCGCGGGCTTCCCCGTCCTGGTGCCGATGATCGACGTGCACACGATCGGCGCCGGTGGCGGCTCGATCGCCCATGTCGACCAGGCCGGCGCCTTCAAGGTCGGTCCGCGCTCGGCTGGCGCCATCCCTGGGCCGGCGGCCTACGGCCGCGGCGGCACGCGCCCCACGGTCACGGACGCCAATGTCGTGCTGGGTCGCCTCGACAGTCGCAACTTCCTGGGCGGCGGCATGGCGCTCGACGAGGTCGCGGCGCGGCGCGTCATCGGCGAGCTGGCGCGCGATCTCGGTGTCGGGGACCGCGAAGCGGCGGAAGGCGTGATCACCCTGATCAACGCCAACATGGCCAACGCCATCCGCTCGCGCACCGTGCAGAAGGGCATCGATCCGCGCGACTACGCCTTGGTGGCGTTCGGCGGTGCCGGCCCGCTGCACGGCGCGGAGGTCGCCGACATGCTGGGCGTGCCGGAAGTGATCGTGCCGCCTCACCCGGGCATCACCTCGGCGGTCGGACTCTTGATCAGCGACCTGCGCTACGATGCCATCCGCACCTCGTTCCAGGTGTCGGGAGCAACCGACCTCGCGCGCATCAACGCCGACTTCGCCGCCATGCAGAAAGAGCTGACCGCACGCTTCGCCGCGGACGGGGTCGATCTCGCGAAAGTCACCTTCGAACGGCGCGGCGACCTGCGTTATGTCGGCCAAGGCTACGAACTCAAGGTGCCGATACCGCTCGGGCTCGTCGATGAAACCGTCCTGGCGAAAGTATTCGAGACGTTCCACGAGATCCATCGCAAGGAGTACGGCCATCACTTCGCCCAGTCCGGCATCGAGATCGTGAACCTACGCCTGGTGGGCGCCGCCAGCGCCGCCAGGATCGGTAGGCCTGCAGCCGGCTCACCCAAGTCTCTGGCCGAAGCGAGAATGCGCACCGGTACCGGGACGTTCCGCATCGACGGCAAGCTCGCCGACCATCCGACCGACTTCTACCGCCGCGACCTGCTGCCGGTCGGCGAGCGCATTGTCGGCCCCGCCATCGTCCTGCAGATGGATTCGACGACCGTCGTGCCGCCGCGCCACACCTTCGAAGCCGACGCCGCCGGCAACCTTGTTATTCGGAAGATCGAAGCATGATGCGTGCCTTCCTCCCCGAGCTTCGCTGGGAGGCAATGAGCTGAGGAGCCGACCATGACCACCGCCGCCCATCGCCAGCCCGTCACCAAACCCGACCGCATCGACCCGATCACCACCGCGGTGATCCAGGGCGCCTTGGAGAACATCGCCGTCGAGATGGGCTACAAGCTCATGCGCATGAGCTACTCCTCGATCATCCGCGAGTCGGAAGATTTCGGAGCGGCCCTGGTCGATGCCGAAGGCCGCGGCCTTGCCGAGTCGGCGCAGTCGACGCCGCTGCAGTCGGGACCGATCCCAGGCTATGTGCGCGGCGTGCTGCGCATCCTGGCCGAGCGCGGCGATCAATTCCGGCCGGGCGACGTCGTCATGCACAACGACGCCTATTCCGGCGCGAGCCACGGTCCCGACGTCGCCTTCATCGTGCCGGTGTTCGTCCAGGGGCGCCTGATCGGTTTCGCCGCCACCACCGCCCATCATCTCGACATCGGCGCCCTGTCGCCTGGCTCCTGCGGCATCGTCGAGGCGATCGACGCCTACGCCGAAGGCCTGCAGTTCAAGGCGATCAAGGTCTACGACCGAGGCGTCAGGAACGACATGGTCTGGCAGATCGTGCGCGACAACATCCGCGCCTCCGACCTGGTGGTGGGCGACATGGACGCGCAGGTCGCCGCCGCGCGTATCGGCGCGGAACGCATGGCCGAGCTGGTCGAACGCTACGGCATCGAGACGTTCGACCTCGCCTGCGCCGCGCTGATGGATCACGCCGAACGGCTGATGCGCCAGGCCATCGCCAGATTGCCCGACGGCATCTACCGCGCCGAGACCGCGATCGACGGCTATCTCGACAGCGACGACCCTGCCAAGAAAGAGTTGCCGATCGTCGTCACCCTCACCAAGAAAGACGACAGTCTCGTGGTCGACCTCACGGGCACCGCGCCGCAGGTGCCCGACCGGCCGATCAACATGCCGCTCGAGGGCACTGCCGACATCGCGATCTGGCTCACCATCCGATCGGTGCTGCTCGACACCGCGATACACGGCCACATTCCGGTGAATGCCGGCCTGATCCGGCCGATCACCATCGTGGCGCCCAAGGGCTGCCTCGCCAACCCGGCCTTCCCTGCGCCCACCATCGCCCGATTCTGTCCCGGCAATCAGCTCGCCGACACCGTGATGAAAGCACTGTCGCAGGCGATTCCCGGCAACGTCTCGGCGGGCATCGGCAACCTCAAGGTCATCGCCTTCTCCGGTCTCAAGAACGAGACGCATTGGGTCCACATGGAGATCTTCGAGGGCTCCTACGGCGGTCGACAAGGCAAAGACGGCATGGACGCCGTCGACACGCTCTACGCCAACACACGCAACAACCCGATCGAGGACATCGAGACTCATCTGCCCTTGCGCGTACTGCGCTACGAACT
>VGCQ01000199.1 GCA_016870055.1 Alphaproteobacteria bacterium
GCACCTTGTCGAGGGTGGCGAAGTTCGCGACCTCGCTCACGTCCTTGCCGCTCTTCAGGCCGAGATGGTCGAGCACCAGGCGCAGGCCGGGATAGCGCTCGGCGATCTGATCGGCGAGATGCATGTATTCGTGATGAAACAGGACCATGGCGGGGACGCCGGCTTTTTCCATCTCGCCCCACACCCAGTCGAAACGGCCCTCCAACAACGGCTTGCGCAACATCTCGGTATGGAAGGTGAAGCGCATGCCGAGCATGCCCGGCTGCTTTTTCCAGCCGGCGATCGCAGCGCGCCCGCCGGCCGCCTCGGGATCGAAGCGGCCCATGATGCAGAAGCGGTCGGGATGGCTCGCGGTGGCATCGAGCGCGAGGTCGTTGCGGTCGCCTTCCCACGACGGCGGCACGATCACCACACCGCCGACACCCGCCTTGTCCATCTCGGCGAGAAGCTCTTCCTTGCCGAGCGGCGCACGATGTGGCTCGGCGCGCGCCGGCCACGGACGCTCAGGCGTGTTGGCCGCCCAGATGTGGACCTGGGCATCGACGATCCTCATGCCTTTATCCTTCCTCCAAACCGCAGGCGGCCTGGACACACCTGACCACCCTCTCCTTCATCTGGCAGCATGAGGGCAACGATGAGATCTCGCCACGCCTTTGTCCGGATCGGAGGCGTCGCCTTATTCCTTCGCAGGAATCGCCCTGCGGCTGCGGCCGCTTGCTGCCGGCCGATGGCGCCACTAGGCTCCAACGTCTTGCAGCGCGAGGAAAGACCGTGGAACCGATCCGCTACGTCGCCACCTTGACCGAGAAATACGCCGCGCTCGGCTTTCCGCCTTATGATTGGAGCCGCTACGACGACGCGCCGTTCACGCCGCTCGACAAGCCGCTGTCGGCCTGCACGGTGAGTCTGCTGACCAGTGGCGGTGTGTCACGGTGTGCTATGCCGCCGTTCGACCCGGATGCACGCAACGACCTGCGCCTGGATGAAGTGCCGTCCAACGCGCCATCGGACGATTTCCAGATCCACGACAGCTACTACAACCACGACGACGCCGACCGCGACCTCAATTGCATTTTTCCCATCGATCGGCTGCGCGACATGGCCCGCGACGGCACGATCGGCGCGGTGGCGCCGCGGCTGTGGAGCGGCTTCATGGGCCGCATCTACAAGCGCCAAGCCGTGCTTGCGGACAAAGCGCCGGCCTTGGCGCGGGAACTCGAACGCGACGGAGTGGACCTGTTCATCGCCGTTCCGGCTTGACCACTCGATCACCAGACCGTGGGTCTGGTCTGCCGGGTGGTGGAGGAAGCGGGCATCCCGACGGTGTGCGTGTCCACCGGACGCGACATCACTACCCTGGTGCGGCCGCCACGCAGCTATTTCGTCAATGCGCCGATGGGCAACAATTTCGGCGCGCCGGGCGATCGCGAGACCCAGTCTCGTATCTTGCGGGCCGTCCTGGATCTCGCCGTCGAGGCGCGCGAGCCCGGCTGCATCGTCGACGATCCGATGCGCTGGCCGAGGCCGTTCTTCTTCAACCCCGCGCCGCCGAGTCCTGAGGCACGGGCCAAGCAGCTGAAGAAGTAGCCAATCGAGGAGACGACCATGAGCGACAGGCCTGCCGATGCTTTGCGCCCCTACGTGCGCTACATCGACAAGACGCGCAGCTACTACCTCTCGCAGGGCTATGCCAAGCCCTACGCCTGGGCGCACAACGAGGACGCGCCGTTCACTCCGCTCACCAAGCCGTTGTCGGCCAGCACCCTGACGATCATCTCGACCAGCGAGATCGCCATCAAGGACGATCCTCGCTTCGCCGACGACGCCGAGACCAAGGCGGTGGGGCACGTCTATGCCGTGCCGTCCGATACACCGGCATCGCGTCTCTACAGCCGCACCCAGAGCTACGATCGCTATGCCACCACGCTCGACGACGCCAACGCCTACTTTCCGCTCGATCGGCTGCACGAAGCCGCCGCCCGCGGCCGTATCGGCAGGGTCGCGTCGCAGTGCTTGGGCGTCTACAATGCCTACAGCCAGCGCAAAACCTGCGAACGCGACGCGCCGGTGGTGCTGGGCCAGTGCCGCGCGATGGGCGTCGACGTGGCGCTGCTCGTCCCAGTTTGACCCGTCTGCCACCAGACCGTGAGTCTGGTCGCCCGCCACCTCGAGGCCAACGGCATTCCCACCGTAGTGATCGCCACCGCCCGCGACATCGTGGAGTCGGCTGCGGTACCGCGGCTGCTGTTCGTCGATTTCCCGCTCGGTGCGCCCTGCGGTGAGCCCTGGAACACCGAGCAGCAACGCGACGTGCTCGAACAGGCGTTCCACTTGCTCGAGACCGCGACGACGCCACGCACCACGGTCGATGCCGGTCTGGTGTGGAGCAAGGGGGAGCGTTGGAAGGATCTCGTCTTCACCGAAGAGCAACCTTTCCTACCCGGCGAAGCAGGCGAGGCCTGGCTCAAGAAGAAAGAAGCCTACCGACAGCTGAAGGCGGGCGGAAAGCTATGAGCATGTCGCGTTCCCTCATCGTCTACACGACGCCGCTCTGCGCGCCGTGCGAGGCTCTCAAGCGCGCGCTCAAGGCGCGCGGGTTGGCGTTCGAGACCGTCGACTTGCTGATGGACGAAGCGGCCGCCGATCGGCTGGACGAGCAGGGCATCCGCAGCGCCCCTGTCCTCGAAATCGACGGCCGTCTCTACGCTGGCGCGGCACTCACCGACGAGCGGCTGGACGCGCTCTTGGCCAGTTAGGTCCGCCGGCCAGCCTATCGCCCGCCCAGCACCTGGCGGACGAGGCGCGCGATCAGCCACATGCCGAAGCCCCAGAAGGCGTAGACCAACGGCACGACCACCGGTCCAGGCATGCGGAAGCCGTAGCCGATCGGCGCGCTCTTGAGCGGCGCCACGACGAGCCAGTTGACCAGCGTGACGACGATGCCGGCGAACAGGATCCAACCCAGCGGACCCGCCAGGGCGCCCGGCAGACGCGGCACCAGGAAAGCGGCGACGACGCCCCACAGGCCGCCCCAGAAAGCCGCCGACACGATGGTGGGAACGCTCCACGGCGGCACTGGACGCGAGTTGTAGAGCTGGACCTTGGTGAAGCCGAGCTCGTTGGAGATGAAGAAGCCCAACTGGTGGAAAACCAGCACGCCGACCGCACCGGCAATGAAGCCGACGAGGACCGTCCGCAAGCTGTCGTTCATGCGCTGCTACCTTTCTCTGGTCGCCGGTCGCGCCATGGCTGTGCCCGTTCGAGTTCAGCCGCCAACGCAAACAGCATCTCCTCGTCGCCGAAGCGGCCGACGAATTGCAGACCGATCGGCAAGCCGTCGTCCGTCCAGGCAAGCGGCACCGACATAGCCGGCACGCCGGCAGCATTGCACACCGCGGTGAAAGCCACCATCGGGGCCAGCCCCTGTTGATAGCGCTCGACGCTGCCGTCCATGCGCACTTCGCCGAGCGGCAATGAGAGGCGGGCAATCGTCGGCGAGAGCAGCATGTCGTGACGCTCGAAAAACGCACCGAGGCGACGGCCGGTGCGATGGAAGGTCTGGACGGCACGGATGTAGTCGTGGGCACCGATCGTACGGCCTTGCTCCGCGGTCTGTCGCGTCACGGGTTCGAGAGCGTCCGGTCCCGGTACGCGGCCGTTGGCACGGACCTGGATGTTGGTCCAGGTGTTGGCCGCCATGATGGTGCCGAGCGCCGCGCCGGTCGCTGCGCCATCGTAGTCCGGCGCGGCCTCCTCGACATGGTGGCCGAGACTCTCCAGCAGCTTGGCTGCGCGCTCGACAGCAGCGACCAAGACGGGATCGATCGCCTCGCCGCCGACCGGCCGGCGCAGAAACGCCACGCGCAGCCGACCGGGCGGCCGTTGCGTTGCCGCCAGGAACGAGCCGGCGGCGGGCGCAGCGTAGGGATCACCCGGTTCGCTGCCGGCAAGAGAGTCGAGCAAGGCTGCACTGTCGCGCACCGAGATCGACACACAATGCTGCGCGCCGGCGCCGGCCAGGGTCTCGCCGATCGGCGCCAGACTGACTCGCCCACGCGAGGGTTTTAGTCCGAACAGGCCGCACAATGCCGCCGGGATGCGGATCGAGCCGCCGCCGTCGGTGGCGTGCGCCATCGGCAATTGTGGACTTCCTGCCCAAGGTCGAGATGCCCAAGTAGCAGTCGCGAGACGCGTGACCAAGCAGCTGATCGGCCTCGACCGGGTCGGCATGATCTACGAGGCGGCGAGCGGCCCGGTCGAGGCGCTCGCCGGCATATCGCTGTCGGTCGAGGCCGGCCAGTTCGTCTCGCTGGTCGGCCCGAGCGGCTGCGGGAAGTCGACGCTGCTGCGCATCGTGGCCGGGCTGCGGCCGGCGACCGCCGGAACGGTGACCGTTGCCGGTCAGCCGGTGCGCGAGCCGATCGCCGATGTCGGCATGGTGTTCCAGGCGCCGATCCTCCTGAAGTGGCGGTCGATCCTGCAGAACGTGCTGTTGCCGGCCGAACTGGCGGGCCGGAACGCGGGCGCCTTGCGCGATCGCGCCGAGCAGCTGCTCGACATGGCGGGCCTGCATGGCTTCGCCGACAAGCTGCCGCGCGAGCTGTCGGGCGGCATGCAGCAGCGCGCGGCGCTGTGCCGCGCGCTCCTGCTCGATCCGCCGCTGCTCCTGATGGACGAGCCGTTCGGCGCGCTCGACGCCATGACGCGCGACGACATGGCGCTCGAGCTGCTTCGTATCTGGGGCGAACGCGACCTCGCCCAACAGGCGCGCAAGACGGTGCTGTTCGTCACCCATTCGATCGCCGAGGCGGTGTTCCTATCGGATCGCGTGGTGGTGATGTCGCCCCGCCCCGGCCGCATCGCCGCCGACCTCGTCGTCGACCTGCCGCGGCCACGGACGGTCGAGCTGCGGGCGTCGGAAGCTTTCGGCCGCTTGAACCTCGACATCTTCCGGGCCTTGACCGGACAATTCACTGGCCGCTGATCGTCCATCATTGTGTCTTGCGTCGCTTGACAGATTACATTGCGATGGCTACCGATCGCGATGCGGATTCGCAATGTTCGGCATCGTGGCTTGAGACGATTCATCGAACACGATGATCGCAGCGGCCTGCCGTCAACCTTCGTCGAGAAGGCAAGGAACATTGTGTCGTTCCTGCAGGACATGGACGGCATCGACGAACTGAAGGCTATGCTTCACTGGCGAGTTCACGGCCTTTCAGGTGATCGGAGAGGCCGATGGAGCCTGACCGTGTCACGGAATTGGCGGATCACATTCGCCATCGATGAAAAGGAAGGCGAGATCGTCGATCTGGATTTCGAGGACCATCACCGAGGAGTATACCATGCGCCTGACCAAGCCATCCCACCCCGGCCGCTTTATCCGGACCGAGATCGTCGAGCCGCATGGCCTCTCGGTCACCGATGCCGCCAAGATTCTCGGCGTCACCCGGCCGGCGCTGTCGGCCCTGTTCAACGGCCGCGCAGCGCTGTCGGCCGAGATGGCCCTGCGCGTCGAAAAGGCGTTCGGCATCAGCATGAACACGCTGCTGCGCATGCAAACCTCCTACGAGATCGCCGAAACGCGCCGCAAGGCGTCACGCATCAGGGTCAAGCCGTTCTCACCCAGGACGTTGGCGGCGTAGACGTCGACCGACCTCCCCTGTTAAGACCCGCCGCACAACGCCAGGAGCAGACATGGCCACCGCCGCCGTCCCGATGAAGAGCGCCGCCCGAGGCATCGCCGCCGACGCCAAGCCGTTCGACTGGGAGGATCCGTTCTTCCTCGACGATCAGCTCACCGAGGAGGAAATCGCGATCCGCGACGCCGCGCGCGACTACTGCCAGGACAAGCTGATGACGCGCGTGCTGGAAGCCAATCGGCACGAGAAGTTCCACCGCGAGATCATGAACGAGATGGGCGCGCTCGGGCTGCTCGGCTCGACCTTGCCCGAGAAGTACGGCTGCGCCGCCGCCAACTACACGACCTACGGGCTGGTGGCCCGTGAGGTCGAGCGCGTCGATTCGGGCTACCGCTCGGCGATGAGCGTGCAATCTTCGCTGGTCATGCATCCGATCTACGCCTACGGCAGTGAGGAGCAGCGCATGAAGTACCTGCCCAAGCTCGCGACCGGCGAATGGGTGGGTTGCTTCGGCCTCACCGAGCCCGACCATGGCTCCGATCCCGGCAGCATGAAGACCCGCGCCACCACGGTGCCCGGCGGCTACAAGCTCTCGGGCTCCAAGATGTGGATCACCAACTCGCCGATCGCCGACGTGCTGGTGATCTGGGCCAAGCTCGACGGCGGCGCCATCCGCGGCTTCATCCTGGAGCGGCCCTGGAAAGGCATCGAGACGCCCAAGATCGAGGGCAAGTTCAGCCTGCGCGCCTCGGTGACCGGCGCCATCATGCTCGACGAGGTGGTCGTGCCGGTCGAGAACATGCTGCCCAACGTCTCGGGCCTGGGCGGTCCGTTCGGCTGCCTCAACAACGCGCGCTACGGCATCGCCTGGGGCGCCATGGGTGCCGCCGAGTTCTGCTGGAAGCAGGCGCGCAACTACACGCTCGACCGCAAGCAGTTCGGCCGGCCGCTCGCCGCCAACCAGCTCGTGCAGAAGAAGCTCGCCGACATGCAGACCGAGATCGCGATCGGCCTGCAAGCCTGCCTGCGCGTCGGCCGGCTAAAAGACCAGGGCCACGCCCAGCCGGAGATGATCTCGCTGATCAAGCGCAACAATTGCGGCAAGGCGCTCGACATCGCCCGCGTCGCGCGCGACATGCACGGCGGCAACGGCGTGTCGGACGAGTATCACGTGATCCGCCACGTCATGAACCTCGAAGCGGTCAACACCTACGAAGGCACGCACGACGTGCACGCCCTGATCCTCGGCCGGGCGATGACCGGCATCCAGGCGTTCACCGCCGGAGCGTAGGGCGCGTGAGCCTGCCGCCGGCCGGCGAGATCGTGATGGTCGTCGTCGGCGCCGCGGCAGGCGGCTTCGTGAACGGGCTTACCGGCACCGGCTACGGGCTGGTGGCTCTGGGCTTCTGGCTGCAAGTGCTGCCGCCCGTCACGGCCGCACCGCTGGTCGCCCTCTGCTCGGTCACCGGCCATGTCCAGGCGCTGGGACAGATCTGGAGCGATGTGCGTTGGCCACGCCTATGGCCTTTCCTCATCGCCGGTCTGGTCGGCGTGCCGCTCGGAACGCTGCTGCTGGAGCATGTACGCGTACAGCCGTTGAAGGTCGCCGTCGGCGTGCTGCTGATCCTCTACGCGGCTTGGATGAGTTTCGCGCACCGGCCGCCCTTGATCACCGGCGGCGGCCGCGCCGCCGATGCCGCGGTCGGCCTGGCCGGCGGTGTGCTGGGCGGCATGGCAAGCCTGAGCGGCCCGGCACCCACCATCTGGGTACAGCTGCGCGGCTGGAGCAAGGACGAGCAACGCGGCGTCGGCCAGCCCTTCAACATGGCGATCCTGATCGCCGCCCTGCTTGCCGCCGCGGTGGCCGGCCTGCTCGATCGTACGTTCCTGGTATGGGCGGCCATCGCCGTCCCGACCAGCCTGGTGGCAGCTCGGCTCGGCCTGCGGCTCTACGGCCGCGTCGACGATGCGGGCTTCCGGCGGCTGGTGCTGGCGCTGCTTGGTCTATCGGGAGCCATCCTGATCATGTCGGCGTTGAGATGAGACTCACGACCTTCGCCGGCTTGTTCTGCGGCCTGCTCGCGGCGGTGGCTGTGATCGGGGTGGCGATGCGCGAGCAGCGGCCTGTGCCGGTCCCCGCCGCCACGCCGCCTACGACCTGGCCCGACTACAGCCCGCAGGGTCCGGGATTCCAGCCACCGCATGGCGAGCGTGGGCCGCTGATCGCCTACGGCTACGAGATCGTCACCCGCACTTTCGCCACCATCGGTCCCGAAGGGACCGACCCGAAGATGCGCTTTGCCGGCAACAACCTTGCCTGCCAAAGCTGCCATCTCGATGCCGGCACCAATCGCTTCGCGCTGCCACTGGTCGGCGTTTTCAAGACCTACCCGAAATACTCGGCGCGTAACCAGCGGACGATCTCGCTCGAGGAGCGCATCGAGGAGTGCATGACGCGCTCGATGAACGGCCGGCCGCTCCCCGGGCATTCGCGCGAGATGACGGCGCTGCTCGACTACCTGCGGCACATCGGCGATCCACCGGCCGCGCCGCCACTGCCCGAGCCGCAAGCACCGCCGCTGCCGCCCGATGCCGGCCGTGGCGCCGTCGTATACACGACCATCTGTGCTGCCTGTCACCAAACGGATGGGCTCGGCAGGCGCTTGGGCTCCGTCGACGACGCCAGAGGTTACGTCTTTCCTCCGCTCTGGGGGCCGGACAGCTTCAACGACGGCGCCGGGATGGATCGCTACCAGCACATCGTTCCCTTCGTCCGCACCAACATGCCGCGCGGTGTCGATCCGCAGCATCCGCAGCTCACTCTGCAACAGGCGTGGGACGTGTCGGCTTACGTGATCGCCCAGCCGCGGCCCAAGTACGGGCGGTGATCGGCCTCACGAGCGAGGCAGGTCTCTTCGAAGCACGGGCTCCTACAAGAAAGGGAGGCAGCCGCTGTCGGCGAGAATCGCGGCGAGGCCGGGGGCTTCTTTCGCGGCGGCGTGCTTGCGCTTGATCTCGGCGAGTGACCGAGCGTGGTACTTCTGCGGTTCCTGCGACCATGACGCACCGCCGAGCGTCGTGGTGAAGGTCTTCTGTCCCGCCGCCACGGCGGCCGCATTCGCGGTCGACCATGGCAGGAACAATCCGGCCACTTCCTCCTTCAGGA
>VGCQ01000200.1 GCA_016870055.1 Alphaproteobacteria bacterium
TGGTTCGCCGCGGAGGTGAGGCCGATGAAATAGTTGCTGAAATCGAGATTTCCGAAGATGCGGCCGATGATCGGCATGAAGATGTCGTTGACCAACGAATCGACGATCTTGCCGAACGCCACACCGATGATGACACCGATGGCGAGGTCTACGACATTGCCGCGCATGGCGAACTTCTTGAATTCCTGGAGCATCCCCGTTCTCCTCCATAGGCCGTTCACTCAAGACACGCGTAGCAGCACCAGCAGAGCAGAAACCGTAACCACCGAGAAGGCCGTGGAAAGCAGGACTGACGCCGAATTCTGCTCGACCTGAACCTCGAATTGCTTGGCCAGCACGAAGGCGTTGGCCGCTGTCGGTAGTGCTGCCATCAAAAGCGCCACCTTGCCTGTGACCGATCCGAGGTCGACGAACAAGGGCAGTATGAGAGCCGCCAGAGCCGGCTGCAGCAGGAGCTTGATCGTCGAGGCGAGCCCCGCCTCGGCAAGTCCGCTTTTGATCGACTTGTCGGACAGGAAGAGGCCGATGGCAAACAAGGCGCAGGGCGCCGCGGCGGCGCCCAAGAGATCGAGCCATTTCTCGACCGGCGTCGGGATCGGCAGGCCGACCGCCGAAACCGCGAGGCCGAGCGCCATCGACAAGGGCAGCGGATTGCGCGCCACGTTGAAGGCGGCGCGCAGGAAGGTCCGGAGTGGCCCCTGGCCCGCCGCCACCTCGAGCTCGATCAGCATGACACCGATCACCATGGCGACCACCGCCGTGACGATGACGCTGAGCATCGCCGGGGGCAGCCCGGCTTCGCCGAAAGCGGCGAGGCAGAGCGGCACTCCCATGTAGCCGACATTACCCCAGGATGCGGCGATGCCCTGCAGGCTCATGGCCGCCAGGCCGCCTCGCGCCACCAGCCGCGTCGTCGCCATGCCGAGCAGGAAAGTCGCCAAGACAACAGCGCCAAAGCCCAGCATCAAGGCAGGATCGAGCACAGCCCCGACAGGGGTGCGGGCCAAGGTGCCGAAAAACAGCACAGGCAGAGCGAAGTAGCTCACAAAGGCATTCAGCGCCGCGGTCGCCTCGCCGCCCAAGATGCGCCAAAGGCCCGCCAGATAGCCCGCCAGGATCACCCCGAAGATCGGCAGGGCGACGTTCAGAATGGCCTGCACGCGTGCGCGGACCTTTCATTTTTCAGTTCGTGTGTTTTATTAGAAAATTGACATAAATAACACAAATAAAATAATATTTTTCTGCTTTAGCGAGGCCGCGCCCCCCTCCGCAAGCGGCCCGGGAGAAGTCGAAAATGCGTCTGTTGATCGCCAGCATGGCCGCCGCGTTGGCAGCCGTCGCCTTTGCCGCCCCAGCCTATGCGCAGGACGACAATGCACCGGCCCCCGTGCCGACCGCCAAGCCCAAACCCGGCACCGCGGCCTATTGCCAGAGCCTCAAGACATCGAGCGCCCGCAGCGCCTGCCTGAAGAAGATCAGCGCCCGCTCGGCACCCAAGGCCGCCCCCACGACGACGGCCAAGAAGACCAAGAAGACGACGCCGACCACCACGCCCAAGCAGCCCGATGTCGGCCAACTCGCGCCGCCGGCCGCCGTGCCGTCGTCGGGCGGTGCGGTCGCCGTTCCGCCGCTGCCGCAGAAGACGATCTGAAGCCTCTTTCCGGGCGCTTCGCTTCCGGCAGGCTGACGCGTAAAGTCGCTCTCCCTTCTTTGGGAGAGCGACATGGCTGCGCATTCCGCCGCGTTGATTTCGACTGAGGAGCTGGCCCGCCTGGCGGCGCCGGCGCTTCGACTGTTCGACTGCACCACGTATCTGCGGCCGCGACCGGAGGGTGGCTACAACGCCGAAAGCGGTCGTGCCAACTACGACAAGGGCCATATCCCCGGCGCCGCCTTCCTCGATCTCGGCGGCGAGCTGTCGCGACGCGACAGCGACCTGCGCTTCACCCTGCCGCCGCTCGATGAGCTGACCAAAGCCTTTGCCGCCAAGGGCATCGGGCACGGCACCTTCGTCGTCTTGTACAGCCACGCCTCGCCGGTGTGGGCGACCCGCATCTGGTGGATGCTGCGGGCCGTGGGCTTCGACGATGCGGCGATCCTCGACGGCGGGCTGGACAAATGGAAGGCCGAAGGTCGGCCTCTGTCGACCGAGTCCACGGCCTACCCGCCGGCGACTCTCACCCTGCGCGACCGGCCGGCGATCTTCGTCGACAAGCACGCGATCAAAGCCGCCATCGGCAAATCCGACACGCTCACCTTGAATGCGCTGAGCCACGAGCAGCACAAGGGCGAAGGCGGCGTGGTGTACGGCCGGCCGGGCCGCATCGCGGGCTCCTCGTGCGTGCCGGCGGCAAGCCTGTTCGGGCCGGACAAGGCGCTGAAGCCGATCGCCGAGCTGCGCGCGGCGTTCGACGGCGTGGGCGCCGCCCCCGACAAGCGCGTGCTGGTCTATTGTGGCGGCGGCATCGCCGCCACGCTCGACGCCTTCGTGCTGACCGCCCTGCTCGGCCACAGGAACGTTGCGGTATACGACAACTCGATGCAGGAGTGGTCCAACGACACCAGCCTGCCGATGGAAACCGGTTGAGAGGAGACAGATCGTGGCCGCTTACTTGATCGCCGAGGTCGAGACGACCGACGAAGCCCTGATGGCCGAATACCGCAAGCACACGCCCGGGCTGGTCGCCAAGTTCGGCGGCAGGTTCATCGTGCGCGGCGGCAAGACCAGGACCGTGGAGGGCGGCTGGACGCCACCGCGTATGGTGATGATCGAGTTCCCGGACTTCGCCACCGCCGAGCGCTTCTACGATTCGGCCGAGTACAAGCCCGTGCTGGACATGCGCCTGCGCGCCGGCAAGTCCAAGGTCGTCATCGTCGACGGCTATGGCGGCTGAAACCGCCGCCTACCGCGCGGTCGGCACCCTCTACAACGCCCTGATGACGGCCTTGGTGCTGGGGCTGGTGACCCGGCGCGGCGAGGACACGGCGCGGGACTACGTCTTCCACCACTTTCGTCGCCAGCATCTGGAGAAGTTCCTGCCGGGCCTGCAGAAGCTCGGTCTTGCCCACGAACCGCATGCGCCGGCCTGCGCCCTCTACCACTACCATTCGAACGCGCTGGGCGGCGTCAAGACCGGCTACCTGCGCGAAAGCGACCGCAAGGCCTGGGTGCGCTATCCGCCGCCACGCTGGATCTGGCGCGGCACCGCCATCGCCGCCGTGCCGCACGCCGTGTCGGCCGCCATGTTGCATGGTTGGCACGGTCACAACGGAGTCTCGCTCGGCAATCGCGGCCTGGGCTTCGTCTGTACCGGCATGACGGTCGATGGCCTGCCGGGCTTGGAAGGCTATTACTTCGACTATGGCCGGCCGATCGCCGAGGACGAGCGCGTGCGTTTCGCCTACGGCCAGGAGCAGATGCCGCGCATCGACTGGGCGAGCCAACCCACGCTCGAGACGGCGAGCTGGCCCGAGGAGCGCCGGCAACGCACCTTCCGGTCCTACGCGCTGGAATACCTGCGGACCATGCTGCCGACCCTGCAGGAACTGCTGGGTGCCGACGCCGCGCGAACCGAGCTCGGCCGCGTGGCGCGCCTGGTCGGCCTGCAGTTCCACGAAGAGACGGCGCGCGACATGGACCTGCCGACCGACGTCGAGCGCGGCGACCTGCAAAGCGCCCGCGACTTCGCGCGCTGGCTGTCGGCCGTGCTTTCGGCACAAGGCGAGGATATCGAAACCATCGAGCGCGACGGCGTCGTCACGGTGCGCCAGACCGGCTGGCGGGCAGCGCGCGATCTCGCCCTGCCCGATCCGCTAAAAGCCTTCGACGCCTGGAATGAGCTGTGGCTGGGGGCGGCGGCGGCACATGACCGTTTCATCGCCATTCACACCGACCGCGTGCTGACCGACAAGGGCTGGGCGATCGCCTGGCGTATCGCCCCCAAATAGCCCTTGGGCAGCCGCTGGCCGGCGACACGTCTGCCGAGTTTAGTGAGCGGCAGCCAGTGCATTTCAAGGTGCTCGGGGCTCAGCACGGCATGGGCATGACCGACCAGCCGACACGCGAACGGCACGATATGCACCCAGCGGCCGGGCAGAACCTCGAAGAGATGCTCGTCGAGCGGTGTCTCGATCTCGACCGACAGGCCGGTCTCTTCCCGCACCTCGCGCACGAGCGCCGCGCGATGGTCTTCGCCCGGATCCGGCCGGCCGCCCGGCAAATCCCATTCGCTGCGTTCGTTCAACAACAACAGCACGCAGCCGTCATGGATCAGGACGCCTTTGACGGAGACGGGCGGAGCGGACATCGAGCGCGAAGATAACACGCGCTCCACTGCTCCAACGACAGAGGGCCGGGGATCGCTCCCCGGCCCTCGTCGATCGTTCTATCGGCTTGGACTTAGAAGTCCATGCCGCCCATGTCGCCGCCGCCCGGCGGCATCGGCGGGGCCTTCTTCTCCGGCTTCTCGGCGACCATGGCTTCGGTCGTCACCAGCAAGCCGGCCACCGAGGCGGCGTCCTGCAGGGCGGTGCGCACGACCTTGACCGGGTCGATGATGCCCGACTTCACCATGTCGACATAGTCGCCCTTCTGGGCATCGAAGCCGTAGTTGGCATCCTTCTGGTCGAGCAGCTTGCCCGCGACCACCGCGCCGTCGAAGCCGGCGTTCTCGGCGATCTGGCGGACCGGCGACTGCAGCGCGCGGCGCACGATCTCGATGCCAACCTTCTGGTCGTCGTTGCCGGCACGCAGCTTCTCCAGGGCACGGATGGCATACAGCAATGCCGCACCGCCGCCGGCGACCACGCCTTCTTCCACCGCCGCCTTGGTGGCGTGCATGGCGTCGTCAACGCGGTCCTTCTTCTCCTTGACCTCGACCTCGGTGGCGCCACCCACCTTGATGATGGCAACGCCGCCCGCCAGCTTGGCCAGGCGCTCCTGCAGCTTCTCACGGTCGTAGTCCGAGGTGGTCTCCTCGATCTGGGCCTTGATCTGGGCGATGCGGCCCTCGAGGTCGGCCTTCTTGCCCGAACCGTCGACGATCGTGGTGTTCTCCTTCTCGACGATGACCTTCTTGGCCTTGCCGAGCATGTCGAGCGTGACGTTCTCGAGCTTGATGCCGAGATCCTCGGAGATCAGCTGACCGCCGGTCAGGACCGCCATGTCCTCGAGCATCGCCTTGCGGCGATCGCCGAAGCCCGGCGCCTTGACGGCGGCAATCTTGAGCCCGCCGCGCAGCTTGTTGACGACCAGGGTGGCCAGCGCCTCACCCTCGACGTCCTCGGCCACGATCAACAGTGGCTTGCCCGACTGCACCACCGCCTCGAGCACCGGCAGCATCGCCTGCAGACCCGAGAGCTTCTTCTCGAACAGCAGGATGTACGGCGAGTCGAGCTCGGCGATCATCTTGTCGGCGTTGGTGATGAAGTACGGCGAGAGATAGCCGCGATCGAACTGCATGCCTTCCACGACATCCAGCTCGGTATCGAGGCTCTTGGCCTCCTCGACGGTGATCACACCCTCGTTGCCGACCTTCTTCATCGCCTCGGCGATCATCTTGCCGATCGACTTGTCGCCGTTGGCCGAGATGGTGCCGACCTGGGCGACCTCGTCGGAACCGGTGATCTTCTTGGCGCGGGCCTTGATGTCCTCGACCGCCGCCTCGACCGCGAGATCGATGCCGCGCTTGAGGTCCATCGGGTTCATGCCGGCCGCGACCGACTTCACGCCCTCACGCACGATCGCCGCGGCGAGAACGGTCGCCGTCGTCGTGCCGTCGCCGGCGATATCGTTGGTCTTCGAGGCCACTTCGCGCACCATCTGGGCGCCCATGTTCTCGAATTTGTCGGCGAGCTCGATCTCCTTGGCGACGGTGACGCCGTCCTTGGTGATGCGCGGCGCACCGAAGCTCTTGTCGAGCACGACGTTGCGGCCCTTGGGGCCGAGAGTCACTTTGACGGCATCGGCGAGAATGTCGACGCCCCGCAGCATGCGCTGACGGGCGTCGCCGCTGAAGCGGACTTCTTTGGCTGCCATTGCTTAATCCCTCTTTAGGTTGGATGTCGGTGAATCGATGGACGGGCGAACGATCAGGCGGCCTTCTTGGCCGCGGCGGAACCTTCGAGGATTCCCATGATGTCGCTTTCCTTCATGATCAGATACTCGACGCCGTTGAGCTTGACCTCGGTACCCGACCACTTGCCGAACAGGATGCGATCGCCGGCCTTGACGTCGAGAGCGACCAGCTTGCCGGTCTCATCCCGGGCGCCCGGACCGACGGCGACGACTTCGCCTTCCATCGGCTTTTCCTTGGCGGTGTCCGGAATGATGATGCCGCCCTTGGTCTTCTCTTCTTCCGCGACGCGCTTGACCACGACGCGATCGTGAAGCGGACGGAACTTCATGCTTCTTCCTCCAATGATCCTTGGTTGAACCGACCACGACCCTGCAGGACCGCAGCCCAATGGATTGCTATCAGCACTCGTCAGATGTGAGTGCCAAGGCGCGCTGGATTTAGGAGTGTGGCCGCGGTGAGTCAAGGCGCGGCCGGAAAGTGGCTTCGCAGTAGCAGCAATCTCAAAGGATTGCTAATAACCTATTGATTTTTATAACAAATATTGATTTCCAATGAAGCTAGCGTGATTATTCCTTGGCTCGTGTTGTGTCAAGGAGTGGTTTTAATGGACCGCAATTTTGTTGCGCAACTCAACGACTACCGCATCACGACCGCCGAAATCCTCTACTGGATGCCCGACCATCGGCACGTGCTGCAGAGCTTCGTTTGGCAGAACCTCGACCTCGCCCCCAAATTTCCCGCCCTGACGAAGTTCCTGGATTTCTGGGAGCACAATCTCGACGGCAAGCTGCATCGCGTGCGGGTGGCCAACGCTGCGCTGATCAAGCCGGCCGAATTCCGCTTCGCCAGCGGTCTATACGCCCTGCATTGAGCCATTGGCGGCTGCGTATTCCGCCGCCGTCCGCTCGACCAGTTCGGCAACCGACGGCACGTCGGCCACACCGGAGACCGAATGGCCGGCGCTCCAGATGTCCTTCCAGCGCTTGGCGCCGGGTGCCGACGCCGTGCGTTCGCGCTCGGCGACGTTGATGTCCTTGGCGACGTCGATCGCTCCCCTCGCCGGCAGATCGTCAGGATCGAGTCCGGCGGCGACGATTGACGGCCGCAGCATGTTGGTCTCGAGCCCGGTGAAGGCGCGCGTCAACAGCACGTCGTCGAGCCGGCTGTCGACCAGCATTTCCTTGTAGGCGTCCTTGGCGAGGCTTTCGCGCGTGGCGATGAACTTGGTGCCCATGTAGGCGAGATCGCAGCCGAGAAGCTCGGCAGCAGCGATCGCACGACCGTCGGCCATGCCGCCCGCCATCACCACGATGCCGTCCCAGAAGGTGCGCACGGCGCGGACGAAGGCGAAGGGATTGACCCAGCCGGTCTGGCCGCCGGCGCCGGCCGTCAACAGCACCAGCCCGTCGACGCCCGCCGCCACGGCCTTCTCGGCGTGACGCACCGAGGCCACGTCGGCCAGCACCAGGCAACCCGCGTCCTTGAGGGGCTTCAGCACCGGCTCGGGCGAACCGACCGAAGTGATGACGATCTCGACCTTGTGGCGCAGCACCGCCGCGAGGTCGTCGGGCACGCGGGTGTTGGAACGATGCACGATCAGATTGGGACAAAGCGGGGCCACCGGCCGGCCGGTCCGGTCGGCCGCACGCTTCAGCTCGCCGCCGATTTCGGCAAGCCAACGGTCAAGTTCTTCGACCGTGCGGCAGTTGGCGGTGGGAAACGAACCGATCACACCCGCACGGCATGCCGCCGTAACCAGGGCCGGCCCCGACACCAGAAACATCGGGGCCGCGATCAGCGGCAGGCGCAGGCGGCCGCGCAGGGCGACGGGCAAAGCCATGAACCTCCCCGCCCGTCGCCTGCGTTGGTCAGACGGCCGCCGCGAGGCCTTCCTGCTCGATGGTGCGCTTGACGGCCGGCCGAGCCTTCATGCGCTCATAGTGAGCGGCGCAGTTCTTGGGCAGCGGCATCTTCATGCGCGCGGCGGCCCAGAACTCGACGTAGAACAAGGCGGCGTCGGCGACCGAGAACTTGCCGGCGACGTACTCCTTGCCCTCGAGCGTCTTGTCCATGAGGGCCAGGCCCTTTTCCATGATCTCCTTGCCGCGCGCCTTGACCTTGTCGTGGTCGGCCTCGCTCGGCGCGTAGTTGGCCGGCCGGAACATGCGCGAGAAGCCCTGCATGTGCATGGTCGACACGACATAGTCCATGGCCTCCAGCACCCGTGCCTCGGCGTCGGGATCGCTCGGCAACAAGCCCTTGTCGGGATTCTTGCGGGCGAGCCAGGTGGCGATCGCCGGGAACTCGGTCAGCACCGAGCCGTCGTCGCGCTGCAGCGTCGGCACCTTGGACTTCGGGTTGAGCTTCACGAAATCAGGTCCATACTGTTCCTGCTTGGCGCCGTCGATCTTCTGCAGGTCGTAGGGCTTGCCGATCTCCTCGAGCAGCACGTGGATGCCGATTGAGCAAGCGCCGGGCATGTAATAGAGCTTCATGACAAACTCCCTTTGAATGGTCGTTTTGGACGGGCAACGCTAGCATCACGCTCCCCCAGGAGGAAACATCAATGCCGACAGTCACTCTGCGCTCACTCATTGGCTCGTCCGAAACCAAGGTCGGCACTTTCCTGTTCGAATTCGCCACGCCCGGCATCGGCCAAATCCTGAAAGCAGCCGGCGCCGCCTATGCCGTGCTGGACATGGAACATACCGGGTTCGGC
>VGCQ01000201.1 GCA_016870055.1 Alphaproteobacteria bacterium
TGGTCACCGAGGCGGACGGCCGGGTCCGCGTGCAGTACGGCTACTCGGCGACCGCCGGCATCGGCCTCACCTTCGCCATCGAGCAGATCGCGCAGGGAGCCCTCGACCGCTCGCCGGCGGTGACCGATGCGCTGCTCCTGACCACCGTCAACCTGATGCTGAGGGCT
Source organism: Alphaproteobacteria bacterium (assembly GCA_016870055.1). Classification (GTDB taxonomy): domain Bacteria; phylum Pseudomonadota; class Alphaproteobacteria; order Reyranellales; family Reyranellaceae; genus Reyranella. The sequence continues at coordinate 168 of VGCQ01000201.1, forward strand.
ATTCCCGGCGGGAGGGTCGAGCAGCAAGCCCCACTCGTTCTTGGGTCGGCGCGCGGGCGCTCGTTCGCTGTTCGCATCGATCATCTGCAGGGAACGTTCGCCGGCCGCGTCTACGTCGCCAGTCGCGCGCTGTACGAGCAGATGGTGCTGGTCCGCGACGACCAGCGTGACAACCCGATCGTCGCGCGCTTTCTCGATTCACTGCGGCTTGCTTGACAACGTTGGTCGGTCGCCTTCCAGGGAACTCATCATGCCGCGCCTGTTGATCGTCAACTGCACGCCCGACGCCTTCCTGCAGCGCATCGGCGGCCAGGGCGGTCGACCGTACGATGCGCTGTTTATCGAAGCGATCGGCCACCATCTGCCGGCCGGGCGAGCGATCGACTCCTTTGCCATCAATGTCGCCGACGGCGAGCACCTGCCCCAGGGCGTCGGGCTCGGCGATTTCGATGGTGTGTGGATTTCGGGCTCGCCCTTCAACGCCTACCGGACCGACCAGCCGTCGGTGGGTGCCCAGCTCGCTTTGGCGCGCGAGATCTGGCAGGCCGGCGTGCCGGCCTTCGGCTCGTGCTGGGGACTGCAGCTGATGGCCGCCGCCCTGGGTGGAACCGTGCATCTCAACCCTCGCGGCCGCGAGATCGGCGTGGCACGGCGCATCTGTCCGACCGACGCGAGCCGTGCCCACCCGCTGTTGGCCGGCAAGGACACGGGCGCTTTCGATGCACTCTGCTCGCACGAGGACGAAGTGGCGACGCTGCCTGCCGGCTCGACCGTCCTCGCCTCGAATGCCGTCAGTGCCGTGCAGGCGGCGGTGATCGGCGACGGCGACCGGCGTTTCTGGGGCGTCCAGTATCATCCCGAGTTCGACTTCTCGGCCGTCGCTGCGATCATCGCCTTGCGTGCCGAACGGCATTTGCAGGAAGGGCTGGCCCGCACGCGCGAGGAGGTGGCGGCGATCGTCGAGGACTTCCACGGCCTCGCCGCCGATCCGACGCGCCGGGACCTCGCGTGGAAGTACGGTGTCGGCGCCGACATCCTCGATCCCAAGCTGCGCACCGTCGAATTCGGCAACTGGCTCAATCGCGAAGTCCTGCCGTCGGCGGCGCGTCGCTAAAGCATGGTCCGCCCAGCTGACTCCAGCAGGGCGGACGGTGCTCCAAGGCGGTTTCAGATCTCGATGCGGCCGCCCAGCTCGACAGTGCGGCTGGCCGGCAGGCCGAGGAACTCGCGCGGGCTGGCGGCGAAGCGGGCGAGCATCAGGAAAAGCTTGCGTTGCCAGATCGGCAGCAACGGCCGGTCGCCGCCCACGATGTTGTTGTGGCCGATGAAGTAGGACGTGTGCGCCGGATCGACGGGGATGCCGCGGTCGGCCAGGCCGGCGATGTCGCCCGACACGTTGGGCTGCTCCATGAAGCCGTAGCGCAGCACGACACGGTGCAGGCCGTTGCCCAGCTCGACTACTTGCAGGCGCTCCGCTGCGGCGACGACGGGCATGTCGGACACCTCGACCGTGAGCAGCACGACATGCTCGTGCAGCACGCCGTTGTGCGTGAGGTTCTGCATCAGCCCGTGGGCGGCTGCGTCGGAGAAAGTCGTGAGATAGACGGCCGTGCCGCTCGGTCGGTAGAGCCGGCCGGGCTCTACGGTCTGCAGCAGCGTGTCGAGCGGCATCACCCGCTCCTTCTCTCGGGCGCCGACGGCGCGGCGGCCGCGATACCAAGTCCACATGCCGATGAACAGCACGGTCGCGATCGCCAGCGGCACCCAGCCGCCCTCGACGAACTTCAGCATGTTGGCCGAGAACAATGCGCCGTCGACGGCAAGCAGGAGGACGAACAGCGGCACGACGACGATCAGCGGCCATTTCCAGCGCTGCAGGACCAGCGCCAGCACCAGGATGGTGGTGATCAGCATGGTCCCCGTGACGGCGATGCCGTAGGCGGAGGCGATCTCGGGCCCGGTCTGGAACGCCAGCACGATGCCGATCACGCCCAGGAGCTGCAGCCAGTTGACGGCCGGAACGTAGATCTGGCCGAACTCGCTCGCCGAGGTGTGCTCGATGCGCGCACGCGGGCTCAACCCCAGCAGGGTCGCCTGCTGGGCCATCGAGAAGGCGCCGGAGATGGTGGCCTGTGAAGCGATGACGGTCGCAGCCGTGGCGACGACGACCAGGGGATAGAGCGCCCAACTCGGCGCGGCGAGGAAGAACGGATTGGAGATCGCCGTCGGATCGGCAAGCAGCAATGCGCCCTGGCCGTAGTAGTTGGCGAGCAGCGCCGGCAGCACGACGATCAGCCAGGCGGTGCGGATCGGCTCGCGTCCGAAGTGGCCGATATCGGCGTAGAGCGCCTCGGCGCCAGTCAGCGCCAAAGTGACGGCGCCCAACGACACGAATGCCACGGTCTTGTGGCGCAAAGCGAATTCGATCGCATGCAGGGGTGACAGGGCTCGAAGCACTTCCGGGTGTTGGACGATCTGGCGCACGCCCAGGAGCAGCAGGATGACGAACCACACCAGCATGACCGGCCCGAACAGATTGCCGATGCCGCCGGTGCCGAAATGCTGGACGGCGAACAGGCCGACCAGCACGACCAGCGCGATCGGCACCACCAGCGGCTGGAAGGCGGGTGTGGCGACGTTCAGCCCTTCGACCGCGCTCAACACGGAGATGGCGGGCGTCAGCAGGCAGTCGCCGTAGAACAAGGCGGCGCCGGCGATGCCGAGGACGATGTAGACGCGCCGTCGCCGGCCGGAAATCGTCGGGTCGTGCGAGACCAGCGCCATGAGCGCCAGCACGCCGCCTTCGCCATGGTTGTCGGCGCGCATGACCACGGTGACGTACTTCAGCGTGACCACGATCAGCAGCGCCCAGGTGATGAGCGACAGCATGCCGAGCACATTGTCGGGCGTCGGCTTGACGCCGGTGAAGTCGCTGAAGCAGGTCTGGACGGTGTAGAGCGGGCTGGTGCCGATGTCGCCGAACACCACGCCCAAGGCGGCGAGAGTCAAGCCGGCCGAGCGCTTGCCGGACGCAGGCTGCGTCGCCGCCGTCGTCATGCCCCCGACCGATCCCCCATCGCTTTCCGGCGATTCTGCTCGACGGACGGAGAGGGTCAACGTGAAATTTCGGCGTCGTCGTCAGAAGGATTTGGTGATGGTGAATATCGCCCGGGCGGCGCAGTTCTGCGTGCTGCCGCAGTTCGCGGCGTCGAGATTGGTGTCGACATAGGCGAAAGTGAGATCGACGCCATACACCGTGGCGGTGACGCCGATCTGCCAGTCCCAGTAATTGTCGCTGCCGATGCCGTAGTTGGCGAAACGCGCGACGGACTGGTTGCCGACGGTGCCGAACGCCTTGAAGGCCAAATTATCGCCCGTCTTGATGAAATCGAACGGCACGACGACCTGTCCCCATTTGTACCAGGCGTCGCCCGAGTTGGCGAAGAAGTTGGGGCTGTAGCGCACGGCGCCCGAGAGCTGCGCGGCGCCGAGATCGTAGCCGGCGACCAGGCCGAACTCGCTGAAATCGAAGAACAGGTTCGCCGGCGCGCCCGGGTAGTTGTACCGGATGTAGCCGAGATCGAACGTGAGCTTGTCGTCGAGCAGCTTCAGTCTCGCGCCGGTCGTCAGATCGATCTCCGCCACCGCACCACTGCCCGGAAAGTTGACGTTGGAGCCCCAGGCGCCGAGATAGGCGCTGAGCGGCACCGTCTCGCTGATCGTCGGCGTCTCGTAGCCGAACAAGGCCTGGACGGCCGGCTGGCGCTGGGTCTGCGAAATGCCGCGATAGGCGTAGTCGGTCGTGACGGCAAAGCTTGCCGTCCAGCTCCCGCCGAACGGCGCGGCCCACTTGTCCTTGTCGTCGGGCCATGCTGGAGCGGTGCCCACGAGGCACAGCGCGCCGCCCAACAGCCCTGCCAATCGCTTCTTCATAGCTCGATCCCGACTTTTCGGCAGGAAAGACCAATTCCCTGGCGAAATCCATCGAGATGCGATGGCGCCGCGCGTTGCCGATGGTGACGGTGTTCGCCGAACTGCTCTAGGCTCCGCCTTCCACCAGGAGGAGACGATGGCCGAGAGCGAGAACTACAAGAAAGGCACCGAGATTCGCCGCAAGCTGATGGGCGAGAAGTACGCCGAACAGATGAACAAGTCGGTCTATGCCGACCCGATGATGCAGAAGTTCGGCGACTATGCGCGCGAGGCGGTGTTCGGCATGCTGTGGAGCCGGCCCGGCCTCGATCTCAAGACGCGGGCTCTGATCTGCGTCGTCTCCGACACCGCCCAAGCGCGCTGGCCGGAGCTCAAGATTCACCTCCGCATGGCGCGCAATCAGGGTTGGACGGAAGACGAGCTTGCCGAGGCGCTGCTGCACATGGGCGGCTATGTCGGCTTGCCGTCGGTGCGCGAGGCGATGTTGACGGCCAAGGAAGTGTTCGAGGAGATGCGTCACGAGAAATGACGCGTTGCTGCGCAGCGGGCCATTGCGGCGGCGGCCGCCCAACGGACGGTGCAGGCGAGGGAGCTTTCCCCGCCGATCCACGGCTTGCAGGAAACGAAGGTCGCTCCGCTTGGTGCTTCGCGCTACGGTCGGGGCGACGGAGAGTGCGATGGTGTTGATGACGACCAGCGATCTGCCCTTGCGGCGGATCGCCCGCGGCAAGGTGCGCGACATCTACGAGGTCGATGCCGAGCGCCTGCTGTTGGTGGCGACCGATCGGGTGAGTGCCTACGACGTGGTCATGGCCGAACCGATACCCATGAAAGGCGCGGTGCTGACCCAGATCAGCGCCTGGTGGTTCCGCCGCCTCGACGGCGTGGTGAGGCACCACATGATCGCAGCCGACGCCGAGGCGATCGTGGCGGCGGTGCCGGCGCTGGCGCGGCACCGCGCCGAGATCGCCGGCCGCGCCATGCTGTGCCGACGGGCCACGGTGTTTCCCGTAGAATGCGTGATCCGCGGCTACCTCTCGGGTTCGGCGTGGCGCGAGTACGCCAAGGCGGGCACGCTGGCCGGCGAAGCGCTGCCGGCCGGCCTGAAGGAGAGCGGTCGCCTCGATCCGCCGATCTTCAGCCCGGCGACCAAGGCCGAGAGCGGACACGACGAGAACATCACGATCGGCCGCATGATGGAGGTGTTGGGCGCCGAGGTGACCGCCGAGCTGGAGCGTTTGACCCGGCTGGTCTACGGCAAGGGTCGCGACGTCGCCTTGAAGCAAGGCATCATCATCGCCGACACCAAGTTCGAGTTCGGGCGCACGGCGGCGGGCGAAATCCTGCTGATCGACGAGGTAATGACGCCCGACAGCTCTCGCTTCTGGCCGCTCGACGGCTATGCCCCCGGTAGATCACAGCCGAGCTTCGACAAGCAGCCGCTGCGCGACTGGCTGGATGTCGAACGCCACGGCGGCCGCTGGAACGGCGAGGCGCCGGCACCCAGCCTGCCGGACGAGGTGGTCGATACCACGAGCCGGCGCTATCGCGACGCCTATCGGCGGCTGACCGGCTTGGAGCTCACGGCGGCGTAGTCGTCCTGCCGGGGATTGTGGGAGTGCCAGTCTGGCGGGGTGGCGCCGCCACTCGTGTCGCTGGCCGGCGGCCGTATCGACACGAAAGTCCGGAGGACCGGTGTAGGCACTGCTGTACCGGCGTGAACCGTTGGTCCCCTTGAGGGGCGGGTCGCCCAACCCCGCGTCGAGGACGATGAAATCGCGTCCTTCGGCCTGACTTTTGCACCTCGCTTGGTGCTAGGATTTGCCGGGAGATCGGCAAGGCGGGAGGGCAATGGCCATGGCAATCTCAAGACGCGGCTTCGCTGTCGTGGCCGCTGCGGCGGCTCTGTCCGGCGGTTCTGCCACGGCACAACAAATGAGCGCCGTCACCCAGCTCGGCTGGCTGCGCAACGGCGAGTACGCACCGATCATGATCGCCGAAGCCAAGGGCTTCTTCAAAGAAGAGGGTATCGATCACAAGATCGTCGACGGCGGGCCAGGCAAGAACCCGATCCCCATCGTCGCTGTCGGTCAGGCGCAGTTCGGTCTCGCCACCAACGGCATGACAGTCGTCACGGCGCGTCTCGCCAAGGATCCCGTCGACATCGTGGCGATCGGCACGCTCTTTCAGCAGGCGCCCACTGCCTATCTCACCATTACGGCGCCGGACGCACCGCCCGCCAAGCCCAAGGACATGGAAGGCAAGACGCTCGGAACGCAGGTCGGCACCGAGTACCTGTTCCAAGCCTTCGCCCGGAAGAACGGTATCGACCCGGCAAAGGTCAAGGTCGTGACGGCGCAGGCGACCGTCGAACCCCTCATGGCCGGCAAAATGGACTACTTCCTCGGCTGGGTCGTCAACCAGACCTACCAGATCGAGCAGGAGGCGGCGAAGGCCGACGCGCCCGACACGGTCAAGGGCAAAGCCTGGCGTGCCATCAGGCTCAGCGAATGGGGCGTACAACTCTACACCGACGTGATTTTCACTTCGGCCGACACGCTCAAGAAGAATCCCGAGCTGGTGCGGCGCTACTTGAAAGCGGTCCAGCGCGGCATGCAGTACGTGATCGACAGCCCCAACGAATCGGTCGAGATCCTCGCCAAGTTCCCCGGCCAAGTCGAGGACGCCAAGAAGCTTGCTTGGCGGTTCAAGCTGCAGAATCCGTTGTTCCAGAGCGACTATTCGAAGAAGAACGGCCCACTCACCATGGACCCCGAGGTGTGGCAGGGCATGATCACCTTCCTCAAGGAGGGCGACCAGATTCCGCGGACCGTGCCGGTGGCCGAAGTCATGACCAACGAGTACTTCGCCAAGAAGTAGCCGCCATGGCGGCGACGATCTCGATCCGCAACGTGTCGCGTCGGTTCGGCGAGACGTGGGCGTTGCGACCCGTCGATCTCGAGGTTGCGGCCGGCGAGTTCATCGCCCTCGTCGGTCCGTCGGGCTGCGGCAAGACCACCTTGCTGCGCATCGTCGCCGACCTTGTCGAACCGTCGAGTGGCGAGGTGCGCATCGGCCCCGACACCGCCCGCCGGGCGCGGCAGGAGCGATTGCTCGGTCTGGTGTCGCAGCGTCCGGCCGTGCTGCCGTGGAAACGCGCCATCGACGACGTGCGCTTCACCCAGAGGATCGCCGGCAAGGTCGGCTTCGATCCGGGCAAGGTCCTGCGCGAGTTCGGATTGGAAGGCCATGAGGCCAAGCGCGCTCGGCAACTGTCCGGCGGCATGTTGCAGCGGGTCAACATCGCCTCGGCGATCGCCCACGATCCGGCCGTTCTGCTGATGGACGAGCCGTTCGCTGCCCTCGACGAGATGAAGCGTGAGGAGATCGGCGAGTGGTTCGACCGCGAGCTGGCGATGCGACCCAAGACCGTTCTGTTCGTGACCCATCACATCGATGAAGCGGTCATGCTGGCCGACCGCCTGCTGGTGTTCTCGCCGGCGCCGGGGCGTGTACTCGAGGTGGTGGACGTACCGGTACCGCGGCCGCGTGACGTCTCGTTCCGACAGGACCCTCGCTTCGTGGCCATCGCCGCGCATGTGCGTGGCCTTTTGATGCATCGCCAGGCTGCATGACACCGCCCGATCTCGCACTGTCGGCCGATATCGGCACCGCTGAAAAGCGATCTGCTTCCGGCCCGGCGCGGTCGCGGCAGGTCGCAGTCGCGATGTTGCGCGTCGCAGCACCGGTCGCCTCGGTGCTGCTGCTCTGGTACTGCTCGATCTGGTTCTCCGGCCTGCCGGCCTTCGTCATCCCGAGGCCCGAGCGCGTGCTCGAAGTGTTGTGGGTCGACCACGCCTTCATCCTCGAGCATCTGTGGGCGACGCTGCAGGTGGCGGCGATCGGCTTCCTGTGGGCCAACGTTGCCGGCATCGGGCTCGCGGTGCTGTTCGACCTCTTGCCGCCGACACGGCATCTGCTGTTGCCGGCCGCGATCACGCTGCGTAACGTGCCCTACATCGCGCTGATCTCGGTGCTGATGCTGGCCTTCGGCGATTCGATCCTGAGCAAGACCTCTATCGTGGCGCTGTCGGGCTTTTTCCCGGTGCTGGTGAACACCATGGCCGGCCTACGCGCCGCCGACGAAGTCCAGCTCGACCGCATGCGCATCCTCAACGCAAGCTGGTGGCAGACTTTCAGCCAGGTCCGGCTACCCTACGCGCTTCCATCGATCGTGGCGGCGCAGGAGATCACCGGCTCGGGCGCCATCATCGTAGCCATTGCGGCGGAGTGGATGATCTCGTCGACCGGCCTGGGCTACGTCATCAATAATGCAATGCAGAACTACCGGGGAGACAAGGTCTATGCCGTCGCGCTGCTCGCGACAGCCCTGTCTTTTCTGATATTCTCGTTCGTCCACTCGCTGGGCAAGCGGCTCGACTGGCGGACGGGCTATCAACAGCGCGGTTAGCCGCGCGCATCGACGATCGAGGAGGCGGACATGGCGGCAGGTCTCTCGGTTCCCGCATCGGAAAGGGCTCAAGCGATGCCGGCAGGAATCCCGGTGATCGACATCGGCGACCTCTACACCGGTGATCCGGCGGCCAAGAAAGCGGTCGCCGCCAAGATCGGCGCGGCCTGTGACGATATCGGCTTCTTCTACGCCGTGAA
>VGCQ01000202.1 GCA_016870055.1 Alphaproteobacteria bacterium
GCCGTCTGTGGGACGACCAGCTCCTCGTCGAGACGGCATGGAACGGCTATACCGGCACCGTTGACCTCGGCGGCGTAGGTGCTGCCGGCCGACTGGGTGTAGGCGTCCGTGACGCTCAGCGTGCCGGTCGAGTTGCCTGGCGCCACCACGCCCGAGTTGGCGACGCTGCCGGCCATCGTGCCGCCGCCCGACAGGATGCCGCTGTTGGTGAAGGCGCCGGTGACGGTGCCGTTGTTGGCGAAGCTGCCGCTGTTGCTGACCGTGCCGGTCAAGGTGCCGGTGTTCGACACGCTGCCGCTGTTCGACAGGTTGCTCAGCATGCTGCCGCTGTTGCTGAGGCTGCCCTGGTTGAGGAGCGCGGCGTTGACCGACTGGAAGGTGCCGGCATTGGCGAGCGTCGCGGTCGGCGTCACGGCATAGCCGCCGCCGCTGACAAAGCTCGCGCCCGGCAGGATGGTGAGATTGCCCGCCAGCGTGCCGCTCAGCGCCAGCGTGCCGCCGCCCACGGTCGTGCCGCCGGTGTAGGTGTTGTTGCCGGCCAGCACCAACGTGCCGCTGCCGAGCTTGGTCAGGCTGCCGCTGCCGCCGACATTGTTGCTCCACACGTCGATCGCATTGAAGCCGCCTTGCGCGGCATCCATGGTCACCGTCACGGCCGAGCTGAACGCGCCGTAGCCGCCGGCCGCGGCGAACAGGTTGAGCCGCGCCCAGCCGCTGCCGTCGTCGAACGGCACGCCGGCCGGCAGCATGGTTGAGCTGAGCACGTCGAGCTGCTGCTGGCTGCTGAGGTAGGGGAAGCGCGAGGCGATCAGCAGGTTGGAGTTGGCCGGCGCGCTGGTCGCGACGCTGCCCGACGGGACCCAGAACAGTCCATAGGTCGCCTGCTGGGCATAGGCCTGGTTGGCCGCCGTGAACTGCGCCGCCGTCGGAAAGGTGCCGTTGGCGAGACACGTGGCGACCGTGGTGGCGCAGCTCGCGTACGGGAAGGCCGTCGCGGCCGGGCTCAGAGTCGTTGCCAGCGCCTGCGCCAATTGCTGAAGGGTGGCCTGGGCGTTCGAGCCGATATTGTACAGCGGGTTGCCGGCCAGGATCTGCGTCATCGTGTAGTAGGCGACGATGCGCGAGCCCATGACGTCGAGCGGATGGTGGGCGCCCATGATGTTGCGGCTCAGCCCGAACTGTTGGGCCGATACCATCAGGCTCTGATAGGCCTGCGGCAGCATCATCGCGTAGAGGAGGGCCGCGGTGTTTCCTTGGAGTGAATGGTCGCTGGGGAACGACGCCTGGCCTTGCAGCGCCTGGCCGGTTCCCGGGTCACCCCAGTTGTCCTTCGATTGGACCTTCACGGAATCCTTCGAGGCCTGGGCTTCCGTCCAGGGCGCGTTGGCGATCGTCGAGCTGATCTGGAAGGGTCGCGGATCGGTCTGGGCAGGGAAGGCGTATTGCGTCGCCTGGCCGGCGAAGGCCGTGGCGTAGGCGGTGAACGAGCTCTTCAGAGCGTCACCTTGCATCGTGCCATAGGCGTTGTCGAACAACGTGCTGATCTGGGCATAAGGATTGCCCTGTGCCGGGATCAGGTTGGCGTTTGCCGCCGCCAGCGCCGTCGACAGCTGGAGCTGCGGGAAAGCTTGCAGTGACGGGAAGATCTGGTTGGTCGACGTCAGCATGCTCCAGACGTTGAGCTGCGGATTGAACTTCTTGAGATCGAAGTTGGTGGCGGCCTGGTCGCGCTGCGCGGTCGTGGCGTTGAGGTAGATGCTCTCGACCGCCGCGAGGTCGCTGCGCATCACGGCCATGCCGGTAGCTGTATTGGGCAGGCTTTGGAAACCGACGACGCGCTGATACTGGTCCGTCGCTTGGGCGCAGGCGGTGGTGCTGAGGCCGGCGCAATTGACCTGCGCCCAAGCCGGCGTGCCGGCACATGCCGCCAATGCGAGCGCGAGTGCGACACTCCGGCCGATTGGCATGCCGCGGCGCGCCGTCGGATTCACTCGCTCGTCCCCCTCGCTCACATCCGCACGCCTACTTTGATCGTCTATCGCCGCTCCCCAAGCCGATAGTGGCGTCCGCTCGCGCCCGGTGCAATGCCCGAGCGGGCGACAAGCGTCGCGCTGCCGGCTAGAACCGATGCCTCGCCAGGAGGCCGATCGATCATGGACTTCTCCTTTACACCCGAGCAGGAAGAGCTGCGCCGCACGGTGCGTCGTTTCGCCGAACGCGAGCTCGGGCCGCTGGTGCGCGAGGCCGAGGAGAGCGAGACCTTTCCACGCGGGCTGTTCCGCCGATTCGGCGAGCTTGGCCTGATCGGCGTGCGCTATCCCGAGGCCGATGGCGGCGCGGGCTTCGACAAGGTCTCCGACTGCATCGTGCGCGAGGAGCTGTCGCGCGTCAGCCAGGCCTTCGCTTCGTCATGGTCGGCGCACAGCCATCTCGGCATCTGGCCGATCTGGCGCGCCGGCACGGAGGCGCAGAAACAGGCGTTCTTTCGGCCGGCGGTGGAAGGCCGGCGCATCGCCGGTTTCGCGCTGTCGGAGCCGGATGGTGGCTCCGACATCCGCGCGCTTGCGACCAAAGCCGAGAAGGTGCCGGGCGGCTGGCGGCTCAGCGGCTCGAAGCTCTACATCACCAATGCACCGATCGCCGATTTCCTCACCTTGGCGGCGCGCACTACGCCCGAGCTCACGCCCGCCGCCATCAGCCTGTTCCTGGTCGAGCTGCCCAATCCTGGGATCGTCGTGACGCGCCTGAAGAAGGAAGGCATCCGCGGCTCCGACACCGGCTTGATCCATATCAGCGACGCCTTCGTGCCCGATTCCTGCCTGCTCGGCGGGCGCACCGGCACCTATCCGGTGATCCTCGACAGCCTGTCGGAGAACCGCGTCGGCGTTGCGGCCAACGCGCTCGGCATGGCCGAAGCCGCGCTGGCGGCGGCGCTCGCCTACGCGCAGGAGCGCAAGGTGCGCGGCCGCACCATCGGCCAGTACCAAGCGATCGCCCACAAGCTCGCCGACATGGCGGCCGAGATCGAGGCGGCGCGCTGGCTGGTCTATCACGGCGCCTGGCGGGTCGATCGGGGCACCCTCGACGCGGCGTTCGCCGCCAAAGTGAAGCTGGTCGCCTCGGAATGCGCCGTGCGGGTCTCCGAGGCCGCCATCCGCATCCATGGTGGCGCGGGCATCATGCGCGACTATCCGGTGGGCCGCATCCATCGCGACGCCCTGGTCTATGTCATCGGCGAGGGCACCTCGGAGATCCAGCGCAACCTGATCGCCCGCGGGCTCGGGCTGTAGCGGACATCGCCGATTGCTTTCGACCACGCGGTTGGGCCAATCTCGCCTGCAAATCGGCCGGATGAAAACGGAGGAAACCATGGCATTTGCCGTCACCAGCCAGAGCTTCAAGGAGGGCGAAACCCTCGCGATGGATCACATCCTGTCGGCCGACTACGGCTTCGGCTGCGGCGGTGGCAACAAGTCGCCGCATCTTGCCTGGTCGGGCGTGCCCGAGGGCACCAAGAGCTTCGCTATCACCTGCTTCGATCCCGACGCGCCGACCGGCAGCGGCTTCTGGCACTGGGTGGTGGTGAACATCCCGGCCGGCACGACCGAGCTGAAATTGGACGCCGGCAATCCCAAAGCCGGCTTGCTGCCCAAGGGCGCATTGCAGACCCGCACCGATTTCGGCGCGCCGGGCTATGGCGGACCCTGCCCGCCACCGGGCCATGGCCCGCACCGCTATGTCTTCACGGTGTTCGCCGTCGGTCAGGAGACGCTGCCGGTCAACGCCGACACCTCGGCCGCGATCGTGGGCTTCAATCTCCATTTCAACACCCTGGCCAAGGCGGCATTAACAGGCAAGTTTCAGCGCTGACGGGTTTGGTCGCACGGCGGGCGTCCTCGGGTAGATCCGACAGCCAGGTTCAGTGGGAGTAGTTGCATGCCCGTCCTAGCCAATTCGACCTTTCTCGATTTCGCGAACTGGCGGACCAATGCCGCAGCGCCGAGTGGCGGGACGCCGGTCACCGCCTTCACCTTCAACGTCGCCTTGGTGCTGGACCGTGCCAACGATCCGACGGCGTTGCTGCAGTCGAATTGGGCCACGCGACAGGCGGCGATCGCCGACCAGACGACGATCCTGTCGACCTATGGCGCCGACCCCGTGAAGTTCAACGCGGTCGTGAACGACCTGCAGACGCAGGGATTCACGATCCTCGATCTCGGGGCGCCGACGACGACCAATCCGCAATACATCACGTCGGCCCAGTCGCGCACCGTGTGGTTGAAAGTCGATCACACCAACTTCACAACGCTGTTCGGCTCGACGGCCACCTTGAAAGTCGCCAACGGCGTGACTTACTGGGACGGCAATCTGCAACTGTCGACCACACTGACGAACAACGGCGTGAGCGGTGTTTGGTTCGACAGGTTCTTCGGGACTGTCGCCAATCCCAACCCGAGCCCGACACCGGCTGCGTCCCTGCAGCAGGGTTGGCAGAGTCCGGGCAACGCGTCCTCCGAGCCCTCGGGCAAGCTCGGTCTCGGCCCACAAACGATCGCCGCCAACTATTACAACTTCCCGTTCACCGGCAATTTGTGGAACCCGGCATCAGGCATCGCTCCGACCACGGGCACCATAGGCTTGATCGAGCCGAGTGTCGGCACGTCGATCCCGGGCGGCCCACCGCCTGCTGTGGCTTCTTTCCAGGTGGGGATCGACAACTACCGAGCCTCGATGGGCATCTCGACCCCCGCCACCATCGTTTCGGTCGCGCCTGGCGGCCAACAGTACCCCAACGTGACGCCACCGGCTTTCAACCCGGCCGGCGAGCGCTCGCTCGACTTCGGCGTGGTCACCGCGACCAATCCGCAGAGCACGCTGGTTTCCTATGCCGGCTCGGGTCAAGCCAACGGCGCCAATGCCAACCCCTACACCGCCTATCAGGCGGCGTTCTGGGACCGGGTGAACAATCCGGCGGTCATCACGTCGTCGTTCAGCTTGGGGGCGCAGACGGCGCCGGGCTCGCCCTTCCTCAGCGCCACCCGCGAGCTGTTCGTCGATGCCGCGCTGCGCAACATCACGGTGTTCAACGACAACGGCGACCTCGGTTCCGGGGCCATGTTCGGCAACGGCCTGACCAACGTCAACACCAGCCACTCTAGCCCCTACGCCGTCCTGGTCGGCGGCACGGCGCTCAGCTCCCTGGCGGTCGCCGCCACCGACGCCACGCTCGCCGATACTTTGACGGCGGCGCTCGCCAACGATCCCGGAACGTTGTGGCGACTCGTCGCCGGCGGCCTGACCCAGTTACCGAGTGCCGGCAGTCTCTCCACCGCCAAGTTCGTCGAGACGGTGTGGAACCAGTACTACGTCAATGGCACCACCATCCTCAATCCGCGGAACAACACCGGCTACCTGCACGACAACACTGGCTTGAGCGGTGTCGACGGCAGCCAAGCAGTGCCGAGCTACCAGGCGGCCTACGGCCTCAATCCGACCACGACCGATCCATCGCGCTTGACCGGGCGCGGCACGCCGGACGTTGCCGCCAACGCTGGCAGCAACCTCTTCTACACGGTTCCGAATCCCGGGCTCACCGCCAATCAGTCGGACGATGGCACCAGCGCCGCGACGCCGCTGTGGGCGGCGCTCGCCTCGCAGATTAACACCATCTTCAACGACCAAGGTCTGCCGAACCTCGGCTACATGAACGATCTGCTCTACATCGCCGCGGCGATCGCGCCCGCCTCGTTCAACGACATCACCATCGGCAACAGCGTGTCGTCGTTCGTGTTCGGCGGTTCCTACCTGACCGACAGCACGGCGATCACGCCCACCGGCTACGGCTACTCGGCGGGTCCGGGATACGACCTCGTGACGGGACTCGGCACCCCCAACGGCATCTTGCTGGCGCGCACCTTGACGGCGATCGCTCATGCCCAGACCTCGTTCGCCACCAACCCGGACATGCTCAACGGCAACAGCACCGCGGGTTGGACGACCGGCGTCGCCGAGAACCTGATGTTCCAGGGCATGTCGTCGGCGGCAGCCAATGTCGCGGTCGGCATCGGCGGCGGGGTCGTGCAGTTCGCCAGCACGCCGGCATCCGCCTTCGCCTGGACGGCGCGGTTCGCCGAGCAATCCCTGCAGTCGAGCTTCGATCCCAACCTGATGCGTTTTTTCGACAAGCAGGCGCAGGGCGGCGTGAGCCAGTCCGACGTCGCTGCGGGCAGCGCCTTCTCCGTGTCGATCAATGGGGCGGCGGCGAGCGCGATCCAGGGAACCTTGACCAGCGCCTTCGACTTCGCCGACTTCTTCTCCGGCGCGGGCGCGGTGCGGGTGGCGCGGCCGGTGGCAGTGGCCGAGACGGTCGGTGCGGCCAACGACCAGACGGCGATCGTCCGGATGCGCCAAGGCGGCGAGGACAGCCTATCGGTGAGCTTCTATCGCGTCGATGACTACACCGGGAAGATCGGCACCCTGCAGCCCGGCGATTCCGGTTATGCGGCAGCGGCGGCGGCTCGCACTTATCTCACCACCGGCGGACTGTCGCTCGCCGGGCCGGGCTACGGCAACTTCGCCCAGTCGGGCCTCCTGCACGTCAATGCTGGCGACCTGATCGCCATGAATCTGGTCAACCAGACCTCGAACACCACCTACTGGGCGTTCGCCCAGGCCAACGATATGGTGAATGGCCAGAAGGTCGGCCATCTGTGGAACTACGGCCTCAACACCTGGGGCTGGGAGGCCACACGCGGCGGCGGCGACCGCGACTTCAACGATCTCGTCGTGCAGCTCGACTTCACCAGCGCTTTCGGTCACGGCTGGCTCGTTTGACGCCGTCGCGTCAGCGCCATACACGACCGCAGGGGGAACCATCATGAACATCGACTTCACCGGCAAGAAGGCCATCGTCTGCGGCGGCAGCCGCGGCATCGGGCGGGCGATCGCGCTGGGCTTCGCGGCGGTGGGCGGCGACGTCTCGATCTGCGCCCGCGACGCCGCGACGCTCGAGGAGACGCGGGCCGAGATCGCCAAGCATGGCCGCAAAGCGCACGCCAGGAGCGCCGATCTCGCCAAGGGCGAGTCGGTGCGCGCCTACGTGCGCGACGCCGTGGCGGCGTTGGGCGGCTGCGATCTTCTGATCAACAACGCCTCGGCGTTCGGCGCTTCCGACGACGACAAGGGTTGGACCTCCAGCCTGGCCGTCGACATGCTGGCGATCGTGCATGCCACGCAGGAGGCCTATCCGGCGCTCAAGCAGTCACAAGGCAGCGTGGTCAACATCTCGTCGATCTCGGCCCATCATCCGGCGGCGCGCCAGCCGCCCTACGGCGCGATCAAGGCGGCGGTGATCCACTACACCGTCACCCAGGCGGCGATGTATGCCAAGGACCGCGTACGCGTGAACTGCATTGCGCCGGGCTCGATCGAGTTTCCCGGCGGCGTGTGGGACCGCCGCAAGACCGCCGATCCCAAGCTCTACAACGGCACCCTGGCCTCGATCCCGTTCGGCCGCATGGGCCATCCGGAGGAGGTCGCCAACGTGGCGCTGTTCCTCGCCTCGCCGCTCGCCTCCTGGGTGACCGGCCAGACCATCGCCGTGGCGGGCGGGCAGGGGCTGTAGTCGCCCTGCGCCCTGGCGGCGGGTAGTCGCACCGTCTAGGGTGCTCGCCACGATTGTAGCGGGAGGACCATGACCGACGCCGCCGTCGCCGAGCCCGACGAGCCGCAGCCCGCGCCGCCCCAGCCGGCGGCCTATGCCGCCGTGGTCTACTTCCACGGCATGGGCAGCCAGCGCCGTTACGAGGAAAGCAGCCGCCTCATCGACAGCCTGGATCGCTACTTGGCGGTCGAGCACCGCGCCGGCCGTTCGCAGGGCATGCTGCGCAACATCAAGGCACGCGTCGAGCCGCTGCGCGCCGCGCCGGCATCCAACGACATCGTGGGCTACATCCGCACCGTCTTCAGCACCGGGCCGCAGGCCGAGAATGCGCGCACGGTGCGTTTCTACGAAGCCTACTGGGCGCCGGTCATGGCGGGCAATGCATCGGCCTGGGGCGTCGTGAAATGGCTGTTGGGCCAGCCGCTGCGCCCGTGGCGCACGTTGCGTGCGCCATGGCGCGAGCGCCAGCGAATGCGCCGTGCGAGCCTGGTCGCGCTCGCCGAGCGCCGCGGCATCCGGCCCGGCTCCGACGACGAGCGCGACTACAACAGGTTGATGCAACTCTACGACCGCTTCGAGGGTCTCGGGGCGCAGCGCGACCATCCCGAGGGCACGTTCGACGACTTCCTCGCCTTCCTGGCGCGGCAAAACGATGGCAGGCCACAGGCCGCCCAGCGCCTCGCCGCGCTCGCCCGCGCCTGGTTCACGGCCTATCGCTGGAGCGAGCTCAGGAACGCCGCTGCCCTCGCGATCATGGCCTTGACCTTGTTCCTGATCGTCGGCGCGTTGCTGGGCGGCATCGTGGTCGCTTTGCAGTCGCTCCTGGCATTCGCGCCGCTCGCCGAGCTGCTGGCGAGCTTCGGCGAACCGCCCAAGGCCGACTGGAAGACCGCGGTCGCGATCGGCACGGCGCTGGCGGCTCTGTTCGGCGTCACGCGCTTCCTCTGACCTGCTCCCGGGTTTTCGTGCCATGGATTAGTTGAGAGACTGGCCTCCGTGAGGAGGCAGGATGAAGAAGTCGAAGTTCACGGAAGAGCAGATTG
>VGCQ01000203.1 GCA_016870055.1 Alphaproteobacteria bacterium
CATCGATCTGGAACAGAAGACCTTGCAACCCCTGGACAACCCGTTCGGCCCGAGGTTGTTACCTATGTCTTAGGTACAGTCCGTTACCCATGTCTCAGGGCCGGACAAAATGGGCACTGGCGGACAGGGCGGGATTCGAACCCGCGGTGGCTGTTACACCACGCACGCTTTCCAAGCGTGTGCCTTAAACCACTCGGCCACCTGTCCTGAGAGCGTCAGGTGGTCCTTATAGCGCGGCGATTGGGCCGGGCAACGGCATCTTCCCCGGCTGGGCGAGCTTCTGTAGGGTGCGCGCCGTTCGGGGGATCGATGGTGGTGTTTCGCGCGTTGGGTTGGCTTCTGCTGGCCATGGCCATCGCAGCAATCGTGCACGACGGGCTGGCGTGGTGGACCGAGGGCTCGTTGCGGCTGCTCGGCTTGGGCGATCTCTGGGCGCATCTCGACCGCCGCTCGCTCGGCGACGCCCAGACCGCCGTGCAGCGCCATGTCTCCTCGGCCCTGTGGTTCTGGCTGGTGCGGCCGGTGCTGATGGTGCCGGTTCTGCCGGTGTTCGCGCTGCTCGGGCTGGGTTTCCTGTGGCTCGGCAATCGCGGCGCCGGTCAGCCCGAGCCCGGCCTCCTGCTCGGCTCGCGCCCGCCGCGGCGGCGACGCAACCGCGGGATTTCCTAGGCGGTGCCTGACCTTCGAGACAACAACTTTAGTTATTGACAGACGTCATCGTCGCCGATAGAGTTCGACGTCATTGTCGCTCTATGCATCGTTCATCCGATCGAAGGGATCGGCGCGGGCGGAAAGCCGCCCGCGCCGCCTGGTGGCGCTCGCGCGCCGGGCCGACACGCTCGGTGAGGCGTTACGGAAACCCGGTTGCGAAACTTGCGTAACTGTCCGAATTCCTCAGCGGCTGTCCATTTTTAGCGCGGCGATGAAGGCCGATTGCGGGATCTCGACGTCGCCCACCTGGCGCATGCGCTTCTTGCCCTTCTTCTGCTTCTCGAGAAGCTTCTTCTTGCGCGTGATGTCGCCGCCGTAGCACTTGGCGAGCACGTCCTTGCGCAACGCGCTGATCGTCTCGCGGGCGATGATGCGGCCGCCGATCGCCGCCTGGATCGCGATCTTGAACAGCTGGCGCGGGATCAGGTCCTTCAGCCGCTCGCACAGCGCGCGGCCGCGGCTCTCGGCCTGGTTCTTGTGCACGATCATGGAGAGCGCATCGACCGGCTCGCCGTTGACCAGGATCGAGACCTTGACCAGCTCGCCTTCCTCGTAGCCGACCATCTCGTAGTCGAAGCTGGCATAGCCGCGCGTCACCGATTTCAGCCGGTCGTAGAAGTCGAACACCACCTCGTTCAAGGGCAGGCGATAGACCGCCATGGCGCGCGCGCCGGCATAGGTGAGCTCGATCTGCTGGCCGCGCCGCTCCTGGCAGAGCGTCAGCACGGCGCCGAGATGCTCGTCGGGCGTCATGATGGTGGCCTTGATCCACGGCTCCTGCATGCTCTCGATATGCATCGGGTCGGGATAGTCGGCCGGATTGTGCAGCTCGCGCTCGCTGCCGTCGGTCATCTTGAGCTTGTAGACCACCGAGGGCGCAGTGGTGACGAGGTCGAGGTCGAACTCGCGCTCCAGCCGCTCCTGCACGACCTCCAGATGCAACAGCCCGAGGAAGCCGCAGCGGAAGCCGAAGCCCAGCGCCGCACTCGACTCCGGCTCGAAGTGGAACGACGAGTCGTTCAGCCTGAGCTTGGAGAGCGATTCGCGCAGGCCCTCGAAGTCGGCGGCGTCGGCCGGGAACAGGCCGCAGAACACCACCGGCACCGAGGGCTTGAAGCCGGCCAGCATTTCGGCCGCGGGCTTGCGGTCGTCGGTGATGGTGTCGCCGACCTTGCAGTCGGCGATGGCCTTGATGCCGGCGATGATGAAGCCGACTTCGCCCGGCCCCAGCTCGGCCACGTCCTTGGGCTTGGGCGTGAAGACGCCGACCTTGTCGAGGTCGTAGACCGCGTCGGTCGCCATCATGCGGATGCGCAGGCCCTTCTTCAGCACGCCGTCCTCGACCCGCACCAGGGTGACGACGCCGAGATAGGGATCGTACCAGCTGTCGACCAGCAACGCCTTGAGCGGCGCATTGCGATCGCCGGCCGGCGCCGGCAGGCGCTTGACCATGGCTTCCAGGAGATCGTCGATGCCGAGCCCGGTCTTGGCCGAGACGCGCAGCGCCTGCGACGTGTCGATGCCGATCACGTCCTCGATCTCCTGGCAGACGCGGTCGGGCTCGGCCGACGGCAGGTCGATCTTGTTCAGGACCGGGATGATCTCGTGGTTGGCGTCGATCGCGTGGTAGGCGTTGGCCAGGGTCTGGGCCTCGACGCCCTGGCTGGCATCGACCACCAGCAGCGAGCCCTCGCAGGCGGCCAGCGAACGGCTCACCTCGTAGGCGAAGTCGACGTGGCCCGGCGTGTCCATGAGATTGAGCACGTAGGTCCGGCCGTCGAGCGCGGTGTAGTCGAGCCGCACCGTCTGCGCCTTGATGGTGATGCCGCGCTCGCGCTCGATGTCCATCGAATCGAGCATCTGGTCGTGGAACTCGCGCTCGCTCACCGCCCCGCAGCGCAGCAGCAGGCGATCGGCCAGCGTGCTCTTGCCATGGTCGATATGGGCGATGATCGAGAAATTGCGGATCAACGACAGGTCGGTCATGTCATACTCTTTTGGACCGCGCGCGCGCCCGCGCGCTCATGAGGCGCGCGGTCCGGAAGATACTAACCACGCAACGTCGCGCCAGTGGCTTTGGCCACCTGCGCCACGATCTTGGCACACGCCGTCTCGATCTCCGCATCGGTGAGCGTGCGCTCGACCGGCTGCAGGGTGACGGTGAGGGCCACCGACTTCTTGCCCTCGGGCACGCCCTTGCCGGCGTAGACGTCGAACACGCGGGCCGCTGTCACCAGCGCCTTGTCGGCGCCGCGCGCGGCGCGCACCAGCTTCTCGGCCTCGACCTCGGCATCGACGATGAAGGCGAAGTCGCGCTCGAGCGGCTGGAAGGCCGACAGCACCAGCTTGGGCCGGGCCTTGCTCGCTTTTGCCTTGGGCAGTGGCGGGGCATCGAGAAAGACCTCGAAGACCGCCACCGGACCCTTGAAGTCGGCGGCGGCGGCGATCTCGGGATGCAGCTCGCCGAACTGCGCCATGACGCGATCGCCGAGCTTGATCAGGCCCGAGCGGCCGGGATGGTACCAGTCCGGCGCGCCCGGCTGGCTCGACAGGTTGTCCATCGGCGTGCCGATCGCGGCCAGCACGGCCAGCGCATCGGCCTTGGCATCGAAGGCATCGACGGCGCGCGCCGATTGCTGCCAGTTGCGCGGCAGCACCATGGCGCTGCGCAGGCCGGCCGCGACGGTCCGCTGGCCGGTCGGCGTGGCGTTCTTGTACTCGGGCCCGACTTCGAACAGTGCCGGATTGGCGAGCCCGCGCGCCTCGTTGCGCTGCGCCGCATCGATCAGGTTGGGCAGGATCGAGGGCCGCATGGTGTCGAGCGTGGCGTCGATCGAGTTCAGCAGACGCAGATCCGCCTGCTGGTTGGCGCCGAACCGTTCGGCCTTGGCGCGCGCCAGGAACGACCAGGTCACCGCCTCGTTCATGCCGCGCACGGCGAGCGCGCGGCGGGCGAGCGGCACGCGGCGCTGCAGGGGATTGCGCACCGGCCGCGACGTTGCCGCCAGACGCGGCAGCGAGACCGTCGGGATGTTGTCGAAGCCCCAGACGCGGGTGACTTCTTCGACCAGATCGGCCTCGCCCACGATGTCGGGCCGCCACGACGGCACGGCGGCGGTCCACGGCCCGCCGCCCTCGACGGTGAAGCCGAGCTTGCGCAAAATCTCGGCGGTCTTGGAGGCCGGCACGTCGATTGCCGTCAGCGTCTTCACGCGGTCGGATCGCAGCCCGTAGCTGCGCTGCCAGGCCGGCATGACGCCGCTCGACACGACCTCGCTGGTCTCGCCACCGCACAGTTCCAGGATCAGGCGCGCCGCCACCTCGGCGCCCCACCATACCGATTCGGGATCGAGGCCGCGCTCGAAGCGGTAGCGCGCATCCGACAGGATGCCGAGCCGGCGGCCCGAGGCCGCGACACCGATCGGCTGGAAGTAGGCCACTTCGAGGAACACTTCGGTCGTGTCGTCGCGCACGCCGGTATCCTCGCCGCCCATGATGCCGCCGATGCCGTGCACGCCCTTGGCGTCGGCGATCACCGCCGTCGCAGCGTCGAGCGTATAAGTCTTGCCGTCGAGCGCCAGGACCTGCTCGCCGTCGCGCGCCTGGCGCATCACCAGGTCGTCGGTGAGTTTTTTCGCATCGAACACGTGCAAGGGCCGATTGAGGTCGAAGGTCACGAGGTTGGTGATGTCGACCAACGCCGAGATCGGGCGAAGCCCGATCGCCTTCAGCCGGCGCTGCAGCCAGTCGGGCGAGGGGCCGTTCTTGAGGCCGCGGAAGTGACGGCCGACCACGATCGGGCAGGGGCTGTCGGGCGTGGCCTCGTAGCCGTGCGTCCACTGGATCGGGCTTTTGTAGCTGCCGGCGACCTTGCCGGCGCGCATCGCCTTCAGGGTGCCGAGTCCCGCCGCCGCGAGGTCGCGGGCGATGCCGTGCACGCCCAGGCAATCAGCGCGGTTGGGCGTCACCTTGATCTCGATCACCGGATCGTCGAGGCCGAGCGCCTCGGCGGCCGGTGTGCCGGTTTTGGCGTCGGCCGGCAGGTCGATGATGCCGCTATGGTCGTCGCCGAGCTCGAGCTCGCGGCTGGAGCAGAGCATGCCGTTGCTGTCTTGGCCGCGGATCTTGCTCGCCTTCAGGTGCAGGTCGGTGCCGGGAATATAGCTGCCGCTCGGCGCAAAGATGCCCTTCATGCCGGTGCGCGCGTTGGGCGCGCCGCACACGACCTGGACCATGCCCGAGCCGGTATCGACCTGGCAGACGCGCAGGCGATCGGCGTTGGGATGCTGCACGGCCTCGACGACGTAGCCGACGACGAAGCCCTTCAGCGACTCGGCCGGGTTGGCGATGCCCTCGACCTCCAGGCCGAGCATGGTGAGCGCGTCGCGGATCTCGGCCAGCGATGCGGTGGTGTCGAGATGCTCCTTGAGCCAGGACAGAGTGAACTTCATCGCCCCAGCCCTCCGGTCAGCGACGGCCACTCGAGCGCCGAGAAGCCGTAGTGACGCAGCCAGCGCAGGTCGGCATCGAAGAAGCTGCGCAGATCGGGGATGCCGTACTTCAGCATGGCGATGCGGTCGATGCCCATGCCGAAGGCGAAGCCCTGGTAGATCGTGGGATCGAGCCCGCAATTCTCGATGACGTTGGGATGCACCATGCCCGAGCCCAGAATTTCCAGCCACGAATCGCCGGCGCCGATCTTGAGCTCGCCGCCTTTCCACGAGCAGCCGATGTCGACCTCGGCCGACGGCTCGGTGAAGGGGAAGTAAGAGGGCCGGAAGCGCAACGGCAGGTCGTCGACCTCGAAGAAGGCGCGGCAGAAATCGACCAGGCAGCCTTTGAGATGACCCATATGCGTCGTGCGGTCGATCACCAGGCCTTCGACCTGATGGAACATCGGAGTATGGGTGGCGTCGTTGTCGATGCGGAAGGTGCGGCCGGGCACGATGATGCGCAGCGACCCGCCGTCGGCCAGCATCTTCTGCACGTCCTTGTCGAGCATGGTGCGGGCCTGCACCGGCGAGGTGTGGGTGCGCAGCACCATCGGCGTGCCGTCGGCGCGCTTGGGCAGATAGAAGGTGTCCTGCATCTGCCGCGCCGGGTGGTCGGGCGGGATGTTGAGGGCGGTGAAGTTGTGCCAGTCGTCCTCGATGTCGGGACCGTCGGCCCAGGTGAAGCCCATTTCGCCGAAGATCGCGGCAAGCTCGTCCATCACCTGGCCGATCGGATGCAGTGTGCCCTGCGATTCCGGGCGCGGCGGCAGGCCGACATCGACCTTCTCGCCGGCGAGCCTGGCGTTGAGCGCCGACGCGGAGAGATCGTTGCGGCGCGCCTCCAGTGCGGCCTCGATCTCGCCCTTGAGCTGGTTGACTTGGGCGCCGAAAGAACGCCGCTCGTCGGGCGAGAGCGAGCCCAGCGTCTTCATCAGGCCGGTGACGCTGCCCTTCTTGCCCAGCGCCGCGACGCGCGCGGCGTCGAGCGCGGCAAGGTCGGCCGCCTGTTCGACGGCGCCCAGCACTTCGCTGCGTATGGTCGAAAGATCACTCATCCTTCGCTCTCCGAATCCCGGCACGAAAAGAGGGAGCCTGCGGTCCAGGCTCCCTCTTTGCGATCCCTATCCGGGCACCCCATCGGGTGCGCAGACATTACTTGAGGGCGGCCTGGGCCTGTTCGACCAGGGCCTTGAACGCTGCCGGCTCCCGCACCGCGAGATCGGCCATGACCTTGCGGTCGACCTCGATCCCGGCTTTGAGGATGCCGTTCATGAACTGCGAGTAGGTCATGCCGTGCTCGCGGGTCGCGGCGTTGATGCGCTGGATCCACAGGCCGCGGAACGTGCGCTTCTTGTTGCGCCGGTCGCGATAGGCGTATTGCAGGCCCTTCTCGACTTTCTCGATGCCGACGCGGAACGCCACCTTGGCGCGGCCGCGATAGCCCTTGGCGAGCTTCAGGACCTTCTTGTGACGAGCGTGTGCGGCCACGCCCCGCTTGACGCGTGCCATGGTCTACCTCTCGTATGGAAAGAAGTTGCGCTTGATGATGCGCGTGTCGGGCTCGCTCACCAGGCTGGTGCGAGTCTGCTGACGCAAGAAGCGGTTGCCCCGCTTGGTCATGCCGTGGCGCTTGCCGACGACGCCATGCTTCACCTTGCCGGAGGCCGTGAAGCGAAAACGCTTCTTGGCTCCGCTTTTGGTCTTCATCTTGGGCATTTTCTTTCCTTTTCATAGGGTTACGATGGGCGGCCGAGGCAATGCCCTGTATGGCCAGGCCGCCGAAGAACGGGGCTTATAGCGGCGGGGCGGGGCCCACGCAAGCGGCCGGCGGCAAGAGGACGGGAAGGGGACCACGATGAAACTTGCAGGCAGAGTGGCGCTGGTGACCGGCGCGCAGCAGGGCATCGGGGCGGCGATCGGGCAGGCGCTGGCCGAGGCGGGCGCCGACGTCGCCCTGACCTGGCTGGACGATCGCGCCGGCGCCGAAGCGGTGGCCGAGGCGGCGCGCCGCGCCGGCCGGCGCGCCCATCTCATCAAGGTCGATGTCGCCAAGCTCGCCGAGCTCGAGGCCATGGTCGGCGAGACGGTGCGGACCCTCGGCGCGCCCGACATCCTGGTCAACAATGCCGGCGTCTATCCGCGCGTGAAGTTTCTCGAGATGCGCGAAAGCGACTGGGACTACGTGCTCGACATCAACCTCAAGGCCGGTTGCTTCGCCACCATCGCCGTTGCCAAGGCGTTGATCGCGGCGGGCAAGCCGGGCGCAATCATCAACTTGGCGTCGGCCGCGGTGCGCGGCGCGGTGCGCGGCGTGCACTACAGTGCCAGCAAGGGCGGCGTCGTGTCGATGACCCGCGCCATGGCGCTGGAGCTGGCGCCGCACGACATCCGCGTCAACGCCATCGCGCCCGGCCTCACCGATACCGCTCAGCCACGCTACGGCAACAGCGACGCCGAGCTGGTCGAGATGGCGCGCGCCACCATCCCGCTCGGCGGCCGGATCCTGACGCCCCAGCAGATCGCCCGCACGGCGGTGTATCTCGCTTCCGACGATTCGAGCGCCACGACCGGACAAGTGCTGCACGTCAACGGTGGCGCGTACATGCCTTAGCAGGGCGGCTGCTTGCTGCCGGTTTCGATGAAGGCCTGGATGCAGGCGCAGAACTTGCGGGCGAAGGTGATGCCGTTGCCGGCACTGTGACCCTTGAAGCCTTCGGGGTTGGCGATTACGTCGGCTTGCACACCGTTCTGGGCGAAGGCCGCCAGGGCATCGTCCATGCGGCCGCCGACGTCATAGGTGTCTTCGGCGAAGTTCACCACGACCAGGCGCGGGCCGGGCTTGATGCCGCGCACGATCCGCTGCCATTCGGAGCGCGCGATCGACGGATCGCGCATGTCCTTCAGCTCGCCGTGATGGGCGGAGGCGACGGCGATGACGCCGTCGACCGGCGCGCCGCGCATGGTTGCGGCGAGCGACACCCAGCCGCCCGCCGACTGGCCGGCCAGCAGCACGCGGCGGTAGCCCATCGCCTTGGCCTGATTCACCGCCTCGGCGAGTTACGTGGCGTCGCCCGGCCAGTCGCGAATCCATTCGCGATCGAAGCGGTAGAGGTCGTAGCCCAACCGCGTGAAACGGCCGACCCACGGCTGCGGCGCGCTGTTGGTCGAATCGGCGCCGGACCGATTTCGGCGGCGCGGCGCGGCATGTGGCCGAGCGTACCTTCATACTTCTGTGCAGTCTCCGGCGGCAGAAAGGCCTCTTCCAGCGCCCGGATACGGTCGAAGCCGGCGAATTGATGGGTATTGGCGAGCGGATGGCCCTTGGCCGCGCTGCCGAACTCCGCCTCCGCCATCGGCCCGCGCTCGCGCAGGGCGACGGCCATGTCGTACATGGCGAGGATCGAGGCGCGCAGCGTGGCGCCGGGCAGGATAGTGACGGCGATGCCAAGTGCCGCCATCTGCTCGCGCGTCATGCGCGGC
>VGCQ01000204.1 GCA_016870055.1 Alphaproteobacteria bacterium
CTGGGATATGCGTGGAGCAATTCAACGTCGATGCGTTGAAGGTTGCGAGCTAGAAGCGCACGGCCTTCCGCAGTCGCAATAAAACGACCACGACGGGGACTCTCAACTAGACCAGCCTTGCTCATGTAGAATTTCGCCCAGTGCATGCGATTGTGCAGTACTTTCTGGCGTCCGGATGGAAGAAGCTCGTTGCGTTCCTCGAGAGTCAAACCGAATTCATCGGCAACTCGTTCCTCTACATCTGGGATTCGGGTTTCGCGCTCCGCAGCGATCTTCAACAGCGGCAACATCAATGTTTGATAGTCAGGGATGCTCATAAAGTTTCCGAGTAGCAGGAAACTCCAATGGTGCATGTCGAAACGCGAAAGACCTAGGGAAAACCTAGGCGCCCGTCACAAGCGGCGGCTAAGTAATTGTTCTAATTAGGGAATTTAGACCACACGGAAGTTCTTGAACTGCCAGGGATTCTCGGCGTCGACGGCCTCGGGGAACAGCACGCCGCGATCCTGCAGTGGCGTCCAGTCGCTGTAGCGGCCGACCACCGGCCCGAGATAGGGCCTGCAGATTTCGAGGTTGCGGTCGAAATCCATCTCGTCGGCCTCGACGATGCCGCGGTCGGGATTCTCCAGCGCCCAGATGATGCCCGACAGCACCGGCGCGCAGACCTGGATCGAGGTCGCGTTGTTGTAGGGCGTGAGCCGCCGCGTCTCGTGGATGTCGAGCTGGCTGCCGTACCAGTAGGCGCCCTTCTTGTGGCCCATCAGCAGCACGCCGAGCTCGTCGCGGCCCTCGGTGATCTCCTCGACGATCAGCCGCTGGCGCTTCTGCTGCTGGAGGTTCTTTCCAGCGATCTCGTGCATCGACATGATCGCCTGGTCGCACGGGTGGTAGGCGTAGTGGACCGTCGGGCGATAGACGACCTTGCGGCCCTCGCGCAGCGTGAAGTAGTCGGCGATCGAGATCGATTCGTTGTGGGTGATGATGAAGCCGTGGAACGGCCCTTCGAGCGGCGTCCAGGTGCGCACGCGGGTCAGGAGACCCGGGCGATTGAGGTAGATCGCCGCGCCGCAGCCGAACGCGTGGCGCGCCCCGTCGACCGGCAGGCCCTTCTCGTGCGTGCCCCAGCCCATCTCGGCGGGCTGGCTGCCTTCCGACACGAAGCCGTCGATCGACCAGGTGTTGACGAACTCGCCGACTTCCTTCGGTCGGTGCGAGACCTGGGTATCGCGCTCGGCGATGTGGATCACCTTGACGCCGAGCCGCCGCGCCAGGCGGCCCCAGCCCTCGCGGGTGGTCGGCGGCTTGGCCTCGAGGCCGGTGTCGCGCGCGACATTGACCAGCGCCTGCTTGACGAAATGCGAGACCAGGCCGGGATTGGCGCCGTGGGCGATCACCGCCGTCGGCCCGCTGCGGTACTTGGGCGCGAGCTTCAGCATGTTCTCGCGCAGCGCGTAGTTGGAGCGCAGCGACACCGACAGGTTGGGATCGGTGTAGCCGCCCGGCCACGGCTCGATGCAGGTGTCGATGTAGAGCGCGCCCTTCTCCTGGCAGAGCTCGACCAGCGCCGTCGAGGCGACCTCGACCGAAAGATTGACCAGGAAATCGCCTTTGCCGAGGCGGCCCGCCAGCATCGACCGGTAGTTGGCGCGGGTCAGCCGCTTTTCGATGAACTCGACGCCGTAGCGCTTGGCCTCGGGAACGCCGCCGCGCATCTCGTCGGTGATGATGGTGATCTGGCCCGGCTTGATGCGGATGTGGCGCAGGATCAGCGGCAGCACGCCCTGGCCGATCGAGCCGAAGCCGACCATCACCATGCGCCCCTTGAAGGCGACGTGCTTGTTGTTCCGAGCCTTGCGCGCGACTTTCTTCGCCATCTTGTGTCCCTGCCTTGCCAAG
Source organism: Alphaproteobacteria bacterium (assembly GCA_016870055.1). Classification (GTDB taxonomy): domain Bacteria; phylum Pseudomonadota; class Alphaproteobacteria; order Reyranellales; family Reyranellaceae; genus Reyranella. The sequence continues at coordinate 1,897 of VGCQ01000204.1, forward strand.
GAGTTGGTCATAAACGGCGACGGGGCCTTTATCGAGGCCCCGTCGGTTCGCTGCGATGTGGAAACGACGGCTTCAGATGCAGATCGCCTTGAGCGGCGCGAAGCCGTTGAAGGCGACCGACGAGTAGGTCGTGGTGTAGGCGCCGGTCGCCAGGATCTCGACCTTGTCGCCGGCCTTGAGCGACAGCGGCAGCTTGTATTCGGTCTTCTCGTAGAGAATGTCGGCCGAGTCGCAGGTCGGACCCGCGAGCACCACCGGCCCCACGCGCGTGCCGTCGCGGGCGGTGCGCAGGCGGTACTTGATGCTCTCGCCCATGGTCTCGGCGAGGCCCGAGAACTTGCCGATGTCGAGATAGACCCAGCGCTTGCGGTCGTTCGCCGCCTTGCGGCTGACCAGCACGACCTCGCTCTGGATCACGCCGGCATCGCCCACCATGGAGCGGCCGGGTTCGATGATGACCTCGGGCATGCGGTTGCCGAAATGGCGCACCAGAGCGCGCGTCACCGCCTCGCAGTAGGCTTCGAGGCTGCCCACTTCGGCGCGATAGCGGGCCGGAAAGCCGCCACCCAGATTGACCATGCGCAGGTCGACGCCTTCCTCGGCCAAGGCGAAGAACATCTGCGAGACCTGGCCCAGCGCCTTGTCCCACTGCTCGAGGTCGGTCTGCTGGCTGCCGACATGGAACGAGATGCCGTAGGCGTCGAGCCCCCACTGCTTGGCCTTGCGCAGCAGATCCTTGGCCATCTCCGGCGCGCAGCCGAACTTCTTGCTGAGCGGCCACTCGGCGCCGCCGCAATCGACCAGCACCCGGCAGAACACGCGCGCGCCCGGCGCCACGCGGGCGAGCTTCTGCAGCTCGGCCTCGCTGTCGAAGGCGAACAGGCGCACGCCCTGCTGGTAGGCCCAGGCGATGTCCTTCTCCTTCTTGATGGTGTTGCCGAAGGAGATGCGGTCGACGCTGACGCCGGTCGCCTGCACCATCTCGATCTCGCCGCGGCTCGCGGTGTCGAACTTCGAGCCGAGTCCGGCCAGGCGCGACAGGATCTGCGCCGCCGGGTTGGCCTTGACAGCGTAGAAGATGTGCGCCGCCGGCAGCAGCTCGCGCATGCGCCGGAAGTTGCTCTCGACCACGTCGAGGTCGATCACCAGGCACGGCGTCTCGGGTTGCTGCTCTCGGAGATAACGAAAGATACGCTCGGTCATCGCTGGGGGGTTCCCCGTCAATCAGAAGGCTGGTTCGTGGAAAACGTCGAAACGGATGGGCGGCGCCAAAACGGCGGCGGCCATCAGCCGATACTCGACGGGATCTGGAGCCTGAGCGGCGAGGACAACGCGGCCCGGTCGAGACTCACCTTGGAGCTGAGCGGGCAATTGACGAAATGGCGGGGAACGCGCCCCGCGCGGCAAGCAACCATGTCAGAAGCTCCTTCCCGGACCCGGCTCGAAGCCGGCACTGCCAAAAAGGACGCTTTCCGTCGTTGCGTAACCACTATGGGCCAGCGGCACGTGCGTGGGCGTCTTCCTTGCGTATCTACAACTAATCGACATGGTTACAACAAGAATCTGCGTTTGCTGGCAAATTTTTGTGTGTCTTGTGTTGAAAAATCCACACATCACGCTCGCGGCTGGCTCGACCGCGGCAGCCGGATCGCGGCGGCGAGCACCGTGAGCGGCACCAGCGACGCCGCCGCCACGATCAACGCCGCTTGCGTGCCGGCGAGCGTCGCGACCTTTCCCCACAGCAGCGAGCCCACCACCATCGAGCCGAAGAACACCATCTGGTGCACCGCCATGCCGCGCGCCCGCATGACGTTGGGCAGGATCATCTGCACGGCGGCGCCGTTGTTGGCGATGACGATGATCCAGCAGGCGCCCGACAGCACGACGCAGGCGCCGACGACGACCGGCGTCATGACCAGGGCGGCGATCAAGGTCGCCGCGGCATGCACGCCCATCGCCCAGATGTTGGCCCGGTCGATGCCGAGCAGACGGTTGATCAGCGGCATCAGCAGCGCCGCCGCCACCGCGCCGACGCCGAACACGGCGTAGAGGATGCCGAAGGCGAACTCGTCGAGCCCGAGCTCGAAGCGGCCGATCACCGGCAAGAGCGTGCTGATGGCGATGCCCGGGGCGAAGAAGCAGATGCCGCGGGCGAACACCGCCTTGAGCTCGGCCGATTGGGCGACGAAGGCGATGCCGCCGCGCGCCGCCGCGACGAAGCCCTCGCGGCTTTGGCTGCGATGCGCGTCGGCCGGCCGCCGCCAGCTCATCATCGCCAGGATGACGCCGATATAGGTGCAGGCGTTGATGGCGAACAGCAGGAAGACGCCGACCAGGCCGAGCAGCAGCTGGCCGACCACCGGCCCGACCGTGCGGGCAAGGTTGAAGCCGGCGCTGTTGAGCGCGATCGCCGGCCGCAGCAAGGCACCGCCCACGACGTCGGGTACGATGGCGTGCCAGGCCGGCCCGTTCATGGCGTTGCCCAGGCCCATACAGAAGGACAGCGCGAGCAGGCTCAAATGGTCGAGCCGGCCGGTGAAGGCGAGCACGGCGAGCGCGGCGGCGACCGCCATCATCCAGAACTGGCAGCCGATGATGTAGCGGCGGCGGTCGAAGCGGTCGGCCAGCACGCCCGCCGGGAAGCAGAACAGGAACATCGGCAGCGTGCCGGCGGCCGCGAGCAGCGCCACGAAGATCGGCTCGGGCGTCAGGCTGGTCATTTCCCAAGCCGCCCCCGTGGATTGCATCCAGCCGCCGGTGTTGGACAGCAGGTTGGCGATCCACAGCGCGAGGAAGGCGCGGTTGGCGAGCGGCGCCAGCGGCGAATGGGATGGCGGCTGCGCGGGCGCCGGCGCCGTCACAAGGCCTTCTCGTAGAGCCGGTGGGTCTTGTAGTGCACGCCGCCGACCGAGCGGATGATGTTGTTGGTCGCCTTGTTGTCCTCGAGGATCCAGCCCAGCTCGGCGCTGGTCTTGCCCAACCGCTTGCCGTTGGCGCGCAGATGGTCGATCGCCATCATGGCGAGCCCGGCACCCATCAGCGGGTGGTTGCGGAAGCGCTTCTTGACGCCCATCAACGGCACGCGCGTGCTGCCGACGCCCGTCATCTTGAGCCGCCACAGCAGCTTCGCGAGGTTGATCGGGCCCAGGCTGCCGTTGAAGTCGGCGACCGCCTCGTTGAGGTTGGTGAGCGCCACGATGAAGGCCACCGCCTCGTCGTCGACCTCCACGAACACCGCGAGGTCGGGCACGATCACCGGCCCGAACGCCTTGGAGGCGTGGTCGATCTCGGCCTGGGTGAAGGGCACGAAGCCCCAATTGTCGCTCCAGGCGTCGTTGAAGATGCCGACCAGGGTGCGCACCTCGGCGTCGAACATCTTCATGTTGGCGGTGCGCACCTTGACGCGGCCGGCCATGCCGGCGCGGGCCATCAGCTTGGCGCCGATCGTCTCGGGCGCGTTCTGCACATCGTAGTCGTAGGACAACAGATCCTTGATCTTGGCGTAGCCGCAGGCCTCGACGCGCGCGCCCGAGTAAGGTGGATCGTAGGGCGACAGCAGCACCGGCCGGCTGTCGAAGCCCCAGATCAGCAGCCCGACCTCCTCGTTGATCGACAGGCTGAACGGGCCGGTCGCGCGCTTCATGCCTTTGCTGCGCAGCCAGTCCTCGGCCGCCCTGAACAAAGCGGCGAAGATCGCCGGATCGTCCTCGGCGACCAGGCAACCGAAATGGCCGGTGTCGTCGCGGTAGCGCTCGAGATAGACGCGGTCGATCTGGGCGGCGATGCGGCCGACCACGCGGCCGGCACGGCGGGCGAGGAAAAACTGCACCTCGACATGGCCGAACAATGGATTCGTGCCCGGCGTAAAAGCCTCGCGCCGCTCGGAATCGAGATGCGGCGCATAGCCCCTGTGGCCGGCGTAGAGCCGCTTGGGCAGGCCGATGAAGGCGGCGAGGTCGGACCGGCCGGCGACCGGCGTCACGACGATGTCGGAAGAGGCCATCGGCCTCACGCTACCATGGCGAGCGGCAGGCCGCTGTGGAAGGTCAGCCGGCCGTCGGGCTCGCAGCCCTTGCCGTCGGCCCGCAACGCGCGCAGCTCGACATCGAGCCGCCAGCCCGCCGCCTCGCGCACGATCCGGATCAGGTGGTAGCGGGCGCGGCCGTACTTGCTGCCGGGTGCGGCCGAAGCCGAGGTGACGCCGAGCACCGGCACCGGCCCGGTCGGCCCGGCGATCCGCGCCACCTCGCTGCGATGGTTGTGGCCGTGCAGGACGAGCTCGCAGCCGACGCGGCGGATCATCGCCTGGAAAGCCGCCGCGTCGGTCAGCCGCTTGAAGCGGCTTTCGCTGCCGAGCGGCGGATGGTGGATCAGCACGACGCGGCAAAGTCCCTGACCGCCGAGATCGGCCAGCAGCCGTTCGGCGCGGGCGATCTGGGCCTCGCCCAAGGTGCCGGTGGCCAGGAGCGGCGGCTTGGGCACGCCGCTCGACAGGCCGACCAACGCCACCGGCCCGCGCTTGCGCAGCGTCGGGAAGACCTCGAAGCCCGCAGCCGGCGGCGCGCCGTCACCCGCCAGATAGGCGCCCCACAGGCCGAGGCTCCGCGCCCAGTCGGTCGCGACATAGACGTCGTGATTGCCGGGGATCACCGTCACCTCGTCGGGCCGGCCGAGCGCCGCCAGCCAGTCGGCGGCGCGCTGGAACTCGGTCGGCAGCGAGATGTTTACAAGATCGCCGGTGAGCGCGATGTGGTCGGGCCGCTGCACCGCGAGGTCGGCCACCACGCCGGCCAGCGCCTCGGGGACGTGCAGGCGCACGCGCCGGCGCCACCAATTGACGTAGCCGGTCGCGCGCTTGCCCAAGAGCTCGACCGGCCGCGCCCGGGGCATCGGCAGGTGCGGATCGGACAGATGGGCGAGCGTGAACATCGCGGCCTAGCGGCCGGCCGCGGCGCGCATGGGAGGCTGGTTGGGGATGACGCCGAACTGGCGGCCGATGCCGGTCATGACCTCGACCATGTGCTCGAGCTGCTCCTTGGTGTGCACGGCGCACAGCGAGCAGCGCAGCAGCGACACGCCGTTGGGCGTCGCCGGCGGCACGGCAACGTTGACGTAGATGCCGGCATCGAGCATGGCGCGCCAGAAGCCGATCGCCGTGGTGCGGTCGGGCAGGTGCACGCCGACCACCGGCCCGTGCTCGGGGCCGAGCGTGAAGCCCTGCGCCCGCAGCCCGTCGTACAGAGTGGCGACATTGTCCCACAGCTGCGTGCGCAGCTCGGGCCGCGCCTTGACCACGCGCAGCGCCTGGCGCACCGAGGCCACGATCGAGGGCGGCAGCGAGGCGGTGAACATGTAGGCCCGCACGGTGACGCGCAGGATGTCGAAGTCGGGATCGTCCGACACGCAGTAGCCGCCGATCGCGCCCAGCGTCTTGGAGAAGGTGCCGACCACGAAGTGGCAGTCGTCGAGCACGCCCGCCTGCTCGCACAGCCCGCGGCCGTGCTCGCCGAGCGAGCCCAGCGAATGAGCCTCGTCGACCAGCACGTAGGCGCCGTGCTTCTTGCAGACATCGACGAACTCGCGCAGCGGCGCGCTGTCGCCCAGCATCGAGTAGATGCCCTCCAGCACCACGACGCGATGGCCGGGCTTGTCGCCGAGCCGGCGCAGGCGCGCTTCGAGGCTCGCCGGATCGTTGTGCTTGAAGCGCACGACCTCGGCCTGGGTCATCTTGCAGGCGTCGTAGATCGAGGCGTGGCTGTCGGCGTCGATCAGCAGGAAGTCGCCCTGGCCGGCCAGGGTGGAGATCACGCCGAGATTGGCCTGGTAGCCGGTCGTGAAGACCATGCAGTGCTTCTTGCCGTAGAACTCGGCGATCTCCTTCTCGAGCATGACATGCTCGGAGTAGCTGCCGTTGGCGATGCGCGAGCCCGTGGTGCCGGTGCCCTCGGCGCGGATCGCCTCGATGGCGGCCTCCATGCAGGACGGATCGAAGGTCAGGCCGAAATAGTTGTTGGTGCCGACCAACAGCGTCTCGCGGCCGTTGATGACCGCCTTGGTCGGCGACAGCACCCGTTCCATGCGGATCTGGAACGGATCGTACCCGGTGGTGCGGACGTCGCGATAGGCCTCGAGCAGGCCGGCGTGACGGTCGAACAGGCCCATGATGCCCAGGCCTCCCCTGCTGGTTTTGGCGGCGCGCGCTAGCCTTCGGCGCGCAGTTCGCGAATCGTGTCGGCGAGCTGATCGACGGTATGGATCTCGGCGATGACGCTCATGGGAATCGAGACGTCGAAGCGGTCCTCCAGCTCCATCACCATGTCCATGATGGCGAGCGAATCGATGGTGAGGTCCTTGGCGATCACCGTGTCGCCCGCGATCGGCTTCTCGCCGGTCCGGTAGGGCTCGAGGTGGGCGCAGATCTCGGCAATCACCTCGGCACGCGAAACGGTCTGCGTGCGGATCAGGGTGTCGACGATGCCGTCGTTTTCGACGGTCAGTTCGTGGGCAGTGCGCAAAAGCGTATCTCCAGTCCCGGGGTCAGGGCGTTTTCTATCTGCCGAACGGCCGATTCCTTGTGAACTGACAATTTGTTACGGCATGTTTCACACGATCTAGAGCCAGCCATGGCGGCGATACCACGAGATCGTCTCGGCGAAGCCCGCCTCGAGGTCGTAGCGCGCCCGGAAGCCCAGGGCAGCGGCGAGCCGGCGGTCGTGCACGGTCCAATCGCGGTGAAAAATCTCGGCCACCTTGCCGGGG
>VGCQ01000205.1 GCA_016870055.1 Alphaproteobacteria bacterium
GCCTCGTCACGGCCGACCGGCGCGGCACGCGCGGCGATGTCGCGCACGATATGGAAGGAGATCTCGACCTCGACGCCGATCATGTGCATGGCGCGGCCGTCGAAGCGGGCCGGGGATTGTACCAGCGCACCGGCCAGCAACGGCGCCGGATTGGGCTCGGCAGTCGGCGTGCGCGCGCCGACTTTCCAACCGGCAACCGGGCCGAACGCGCGCGCCACGCCGTCCTGAATGGCATAGACCGCATCGCGGTCGGGCAGGGCAAACGGCGGCACGATCTGCACATGGCGGCGCCGCGCCTCCACGAGGGCCTGCACGGCGTGGGAAATGTCGAGGGGCATGGTAAGCTCGAAAGACGACGAACAGCGGAGAGACAATGCCCTACGCCAGCGGCCGCGTCATTCACGATGCCGACGCCCACGTCATGGAAGTGCCGGGCTTCCTCGCGGACTTCCTCGAAGCCAAGCACCGCGCCATCGTGACCGATACCGCACTGTTCCCGCGCCGCGACGGTTTCCACAGCCATTTCAAGGATCAACACCAGGCGGGCGGGACCGACGTCGACGAGACGCAGGTCATGTTGCGCAAGAACTGGGATGCTCTGGGCGCGTTCCGCAAGCAGGACCGCACGCGCTCGGTCGACCTTCTCGGTTTCGCCAGCCAGCTCATGTTCACCACGGCGCTGCTCACGTACTCGACGGTGCTGGAAGGTGGCGATGCCGAGCTGGCCTATGCTGTGGCCCGCGCCCATACCCGCCACATGATCGATTTCTGCTCGGTCGACCGGCGTCTGCTCGCCACCGGCTACGTGCCGCTGATCGACTTCGAGCGCACCGCACGCGCTGGCCGCGAGGCGATCGAGCTCGGCGCCAAGGCGCTCATGATCCCGTCGCGCTGCCCGGATGGCCATTCGCCGAGCCACATCGGCTTCGACCCCTTGTGGGCCGTCGCCCAGGAAGCCGGCTTGCCGATCGTCTTCCACGTCGGTGGCGGCGGCAAGCTCCTGGAGGACGCCTACTTCAACAACGGCCTGCCGCCGGTGCCCGACTTCCACGGTGGCGACGACAATTTCAAGTCGATCGACTACATGGCGATCGCCTATCCACCGATGAAGGCACTGACCGCTCTGATCGTCGATCGCGTGCTCGATCGTTTCCCGCAGCTCAAGATCGGCGTCATCGAGCAGGGCGCTTCGTGGGTGCCGGGCTGGATGCGCAACATGGATAGCGCCCACGACGCGTTCTACAAGAACGAGGAGCGGCTGCAGAAGATGTCGCTCAAGCCCAGCGAGTTCGTGAAGCGGCAGGTCCGGGTGACGCCCTATCCGCACGAGGACACCGGCTGGATCATCGCCAACTCGGGCGACGAGGTCTGCCTGTTCTCGTCGGACTACCCGCACATCGAAGGCGGCCGCAACCCGATCAAGCGCTTCGAGGCGTCGATGGCCGCGGCGGACATCGACGAACATCGGAAGCAACGCTTCTACTGCGACAACTTCGTCGACTTGATGGGCGCCGGCCTGGCGCCCGAGCTGAGGAAAGCGGCATGAGCTACACCACCCTGCTCACCGAGCGCACCGGCGCCGTTCTCAAGATCACGACCAACCGGCCGGAAGTGCTGAATGCCCAGAGCCGCATCCTGCTGAAGGAGCTCGACGAGGCCTTCCTGCGCGCCGTCGACGACGAGGCGGTGCAGGTCATCGTCCTGGCGGGCGCCGGCCAGCATTTCTCGGCCGGCCACGATCTCGGCAGTCCGCAGGAGATGGACGACCAGAAGAAGGCGCCGCTCGAACCCGGCTTCAAGGGCGAGTACCGGCGGCTGTGGGAGCGCTTCTTCGAGAACACGATGCGCTGGCGCGACCTGCCCAAGCCGACCATCGCCCAGGTCCAAGGCTACTGCATCATGGGTGGCCTGATGATCGCCTCGGCCTGTGATCTCATCGTCGCCAGCGACGATGCGCTGTTCGCCGACCGCGCCGTGAAGTGGGGCGGCAGCCACGTGCAGTACTTCTCGATGCCGTGGGATTTCGGGCCGCGCAAGACCAAGGAGTATCTCTTCACCGGCCGCTTCATCGGCGCCGCCGAGGCCGAGCGCGCCGGCCTGGTCAACCGCGTCGTGCCGCGCGCCAAGCTCGCCGAGGAGACCATGGCGCTCGCCCGGGAGATCGCCGAACGCGATCCTTATGCGCTGAAGCTCGCCAAGGCGTCGGTCAACGAGACCATGGACGCCCAGGGCTTCAAGCAAGCGATGGAGAATTCCTTCAAGAACTACATGCTGACCATTCCCCATCGCATCGAGATGGGCACCTACGGGCCGAAGGCGCGTGAGAAGGCTCCGAAGGATCGGTTCGCGGTCCTCAACAAGAAGACGGCATAGGCCGGAGGCATCGCCGCCTGGCGCTGTGGTATAGTCGGGCCGATGACGACCCGATCGCATCCCTGGAGCGCGGGCTTTCGCACGCTTGCCGAAGAGCACGACTATCGCGTCGCCGAAATCGACGGCCGGGTGCCGGCGACGCTGCGCGGCACGTTGTTCCGTAACGGCCCGGGCCGCAACGATCTCGCCGGCCGATGGTTCCCTCATTGGTTCGACGGCGATGGCATGATCTCGTCGATCCGTTTCGACGACCACGGCATCCACTTCCGCAACCGCTACGTCGCCACCGACAACTACCGAGACGAGACGCGCGCCGGACGCATCGCCCATCGCGGCTTCGGCAAGATGCGTCCGGGCGGCCTGCTCGCCAACGCCTTTCGCATTCCCGCCAACGTTTCCAACACCTCGGTCGTGATGGAAGGCGATCAGCTTCTGTCGCTGTGGGAAGGTGGTCCGCCCTATGTGCTCGACCCGGCGACGCTCGAGACTCGCCACGTCGAGCCGTTCGGCGGCAAGGTCCGAGCCTTCTCGGCCCATCCCAGGCGCGACCCCGAAAGCGGCGCCTTGTTCAACTTCGGCATCGACTATGCCGCCAAGTGCACGCTCACGCCCTACCGCCTCGACAAGGGCGTGCTGACGCGCCTGCCGCCGATCACCCTGCCCTACGCGGTGATGAACCACGACTTCGTGCTCACCAAGAGCTACCTGGTGTTCTGCCTCGGGCCGATCCTTTCCACGCCGCTTGCCTTCCTGTTGGGCTTCAAGAGCTTCGATGGCGCATTACATTGGGACGCCAAGCGCCCGACCCTGATCCTGCTGGTGCCGCGAGCCGGCGGCGCAGCACGCATCATCGAGGCCGAACCGTTCTTCCAGTTTCACTTCGCCAACGGCTTCGAGGAAGATGGCGCGGTGGTGCTCGACCTGGCACGGTACCCCGACTACCTCACCATCGGCCAGGCGCTGCGCGACTACTGGAAGTCGGACTGGCCTGCACAAGGCATGGCCAAGCTGACCCGCCTCCGAATCGATCTGGCGACCGGCAACGTCGAGAGCCGGACCTACGACACCGGCACGGCGAACGAGTTTCCGATCGTCAACCCGGCCTTCGTCGGCAAACGCCATCGCTACGCCTATATCAATTGCGACGCCGCCGACAGTGTCGGCGGCATGCAGCGGCGGATTGCCAAGGTCGATCTCGACGGCGGCACGGTGGTGACGCACGATTTCGGCCCCGACGGCTATCCCGGCGAGCCGTTGTTCATCGCCACACCGGGCGGCATGGCGGAAGATGACGGCGTGATCGTCATCCTGGTGTTCGATGCGACGCGCCAGGCCACCGACATCGTCGGCCTCGATGCGCGCGACCTGGCCGCCAAGCCGTTGTTTGTCGGCCGGTTGAAGCACTGCCTACCATTCACGTTCCACGGCACTTTCACGCCGCAGCTCTACTGACAGCGGGGCGATGGGCGGCGAGCGCGGCGAGCGACGCCAGCGCCGCCAGGACGCCGAACAGGACGAGCGAGCTGGTGTAAGTGCCGTTCACATCGCGCAGCAGGCCCGAAGCGACCGGCCCAGCCGCCTGGGCCACGACCTGCAGCGACAGCGCCACGCCGCGGATCGCCCCGTAGCTCTCTCGGCCGAAATAGTCGGCCCAGGCCATGGGCAGCAGGGTCATCACGCCACCGATGCCGAGGCCGAACAGGCCCGCGAACAGGTACGCCATCTCGATGGTATGCACAGTGATCAGGCCCAACGTCCCGGCCGCCAGCAGTACGGCGGCAAGCGACATCACATAGCGCAACGGCCAGTAGCGCGGCAGGAAGCCGATCGCGAAGCTCGCCACCACCGACATGGCCGAGAAGGCGCCGATCACCGTGGCCGCAGCCATGGCTGTGAGGCCGCGCTCGATCAGATGCGGCGCTTGATGCAGGCTCACACCGGCCTGCACGGGAAAGACCAGCACGGTGTAGAGCGACAGCAGCCAGAAGGCCGATGTCCGCATGGCGGCGGCGCGACTGAAGCGCGGCTCCGCCGGCAGTTCGCCGGGGCCGGCAGCGACGCGGTCCGGCTGCAGGCCGAGATCCTCGGGTCGCCGCACCAGGAACAGCCACACCGGCAGGAATCCCACGGCGAGCACGACCACGCCGATCGCGATCCAGCCGCCCCGCCAATCGCCGCCAGCCATGGCGAGCTGGGCGATGATCGGCAAGCCGACCAAGCCCGACATCTGCGCCAGGGTGGCAATCGAGGTCGCTCGCGCGCGCCGCGCCACGAACCAATTGTTGATGGCGCCATAGAGGCCAAGCTCGAAGGGTCCCGCCCAAACCATGCGGGCGAAGCAGAACAGGAGATAGAAGACGACCAGCGACTGCGTCTGCGACAGCGCCAGGGCGGCGAGCCCGGTGCTCGCCACCGCGAGGCAGAGGATCAATCGCGCACCGCGGCGATCGAGCACCGGGCCTATGATCGGCGACACGAACGCCGCCAGCACGCCGCCCAGCGACACGGCGCCCGCGATCTCGGTGCGCGACCAGTCGAATGCCTGGGTCATCGGCACGATGAACACCGACAGCACCGCCACCGCCGGTCCCTGGCGCGCGAAGCCTGCCAGGCAGATGCAGCCCAGCACCACCCAGCCGTAGTAGAACGGCAGGCGCGGCGCGAGCAGCCGGGCGAGGAACGGCGGGCGCATCAACCGGAATGGCTTCGCGAATAGCGGCTCCGACTCGGCGACACCCACGCGTTCAACGTCTCGGCACGCGGCTGAAAAACCTCGACCTTGAGCGGATGGCAACGCGCGACGTCGCTCGAATGGCTGGTGCTGCAGTCGCCCCCCGGACAGGCCGATAGCGCGCCCAAAAGATCGATCTCGGCGAACAGCTCCAGAAAGTCGCCCGGCCGTACCGGGCTCGCCTTCATAAAGTACTGGTGCGTGTCGCGCGTGAAGCCGGTGCACATGAAGACGTTCAGCACGTCATGGACATGATGCTCGACAGTGGCGGGCGGCTGGCCGAGATGGCTCGCGAGCGCCCGACTCAAGTTGGAGTGGCAGCAATGATGGTACTCATCGCCGCCCAGTAACAACTGGGTGTAGGGATCGCAGCGCGTGCCGATGACGTCGTGCACGCCGCCGCCGTCGGCATCCCAGCCGTACCAGCCGAGGGTGTCGTGGGTGATGGTGGCGAGCGGCCTGAGATGCGGCAGCGTGCTCCACAGCCGATCGCCCGTGCTCACATGGGTGGCGTGCAGCGCCCGCGTCTTGCCGCTGAAGAAGCGCTCGGTGAGATCGTGGGCGTTCCACAAGTTGAGGTCGCCGACCTGCGGGCCCTCGATGCTGACGATGCGGAAGAAATGGCCGGCCGGCACGGCAAAGGTCCGCGCTTCGCGCGGCGGCACGATCGTCTCGGCGACCTTGGTCAAGCCTTGCCGGGCGGCCTCGTAGAAGACCCGGTCGTAGGCCGGCAGCCGGTTGACCGAGTAGCAGACGACCGCCGGCGCGGCGCGCCGTTGAGCGGCGTCGGGAGGAGCGGCTTGTCGAGGGGGAGGTCTCATGGTTTGCAGCTGCCCATCATTGAACCTTTGAAGAACCAGTCGTCGCTGGCCAACTCTCGCGGCGACGGCCCTGCTCGTAGGTGGTGGCGAGGACCCGGCCAGCGTCGAGCTCGAAGAGAACGTGACGTTCCATCGGCTGGTAGCCGGCGGCACACGCAAAGCCGAACGCCTCGGCACGTCGCCGCCGGTCCGTGACCTCGCGAGCGTGCCCCGTGACGTAGAACTCGCCCGCTCCACCGCTGTCGTCTTCGACGCCGCAGTGCAGCGCGTAGCGGGCATCGCGCCGGAGATCCGCCACCTTCGGCGACTTGGGCTCCATGTAGACGAACAACCCGCCACCCCCGATGAACGGCGAAACCGGGTGCAGCCGCGGCGCGCCGTCCGACCGGTTGGTGGCGAGATAGGCGACCCGCTTTTCGAGTCGGCGACGGCCGAACGCTTCGAGAGACGGGGCGGCGGCGGCAAAGTCGGCCCATGGGACGGAGCGACCGGCCGCTTCGGGACTGGACACCGCAGGGCTCTCCGTTGCCGCCCGGCTCCTAGGCCGCGACCGGCTGACGGCCGCCATTGTCGCCGAACGCCTCCTCGCGATAGAGGCCGAGGGCCTGCATCACCGGCAGGTCGTTGAAGGCGAACAGGCAGGCATCGTCGCGCTCCGAGGCGTTGGCGTGCTCGTGCCAGGTCCACGACGGCACGCAAAAGATATCGCGTTCCTGCCAGTCGAAGCGCCGGCCGCCGATGATGGAATGGCCGGCCCCTTTCGACACTTGGTAGATGACGCTGCCGGTATGGCGATGCGCCTGGGTGCGCTCGCCCGGCCGCAGCATCTGCATCGACGCGCCGATCGTCTGCATGACCGGCCCGCCGGTCACCGGGTTGACGTAGTTCATCAGGACGCCGTCGTAGGGCGAGCCGTCGGTCGCCTTGGTGTAGCGCTGCAGCGCGTCGTAGGTCGCCGCCCATTCGTATTTCAGGAGCGGCGAATAGCCCTTGCTCCACTCGCCGCCGGCCGGGCGCAGGCCGGGATTGCCCCAGGTGTGGGTCATGTCGTCGACCGGGTAGCCGACCGCCTGCTGCATGTCGGGATGGACGACGTAGAAGTTCGCTTCCAGCGCGTTGACCAGCGGGATGTCGAGACCGTCCTGCCAGATGCAGGGCGTGCCGTCGGCCGACACGCCATGCTCGTGCCAGGTGCCGTTGGGCGTCAGCACGAAGTCGTTGGCGTCCAGCGTCATCTTGTGGCCATCGACGATGGTGTAGGCGCCCTTGCCCTCCATGATGAAGCGCAGCGCCGACGCGGCGTGGGCGTGCGCCGACGCCACTTCGCCGGGATGCATGACTTGCAGGCCCGAATACAGCCAGCCGACCGCGGCGGCCTGCTCGCGGCGACCGGGATTGGCGAGATAGACGACGCGGCGGCCGGCCTCCTCGGGCGACACCAGATCGACCGAGCGCAGCACGTGCTCACGCAGGTCTCGGTAGCGCCACAGCACCGGCACCGAAGCCGAGGTGGGCTGCCAAGGCTCGATCTTGTTGGCGACCGTCCACAGCGCACCGGCTTCGAGCTTGTCCAGCTCGTCGTAGTAGGCGGCGCGCTCGGCCGTGTCCTCGACATTGGCCCGGCCGGGAACGGCCTCGCGGTAGTTCTCACGAATACGCGGCGCCATGGCATCGCCTCCTTGCGGCCGACTATACACAATCGCCGGCCGGAGCGCTGGCAGGCCGAGTGGTCCCGGGGGCCGGCTTCTTGAGGCAAACCGGGTGGATGTTAGAGTCTGCCGATGATCACCGGCCCCATCATCGCCGAGATTGCGGCACTGGTCGCAGAGCCCGCGCGGGCCACGATGGTGGCGGCGTTGATCGACGGCTAGGCCCTCAGTGCAAGCGACCTCGCCGCCGCCGCGCGGATCACGCCGCAGACCGCCAGCAGCCATCTCGCCAAGCTGACCGAGGCCGGACTGCTTTCGATGGTCCGCAGCGGCCGGCAGCGCCATTTCCGGCTCGCCTCGCCCGCCGTGGTGCACATGATCGAGGGCATCGCCGCCGTCGCCCTCGCCAAACGGCCGCGCTACCGTCCGCTCTCCCGGCAGGCGCAGGCGTTGAACGCCGCGCGAATTTGCTACGACCATCTTGCCGGTCGTTTGAGTGTCGATCTCACCGATTGCCTGGCCGGCCGCCGGTACATCGTGATCGACGGCGAGGCGGCTCGGCTCACGGCGGCAGGCGGCCGCTTTCTTGGCCGGTTCGGCGTCGAGCTTGCGCGTCCCCGCTCGAACGATCATGCCTTTTGCCGGCTGTGCCTCGATTGGACCGAGCGGCGCCCGCACATCGCGGGCGCGGTCGGTGCGGCGCTCATGCAGCGCCTGTTCGATCTCGGCTGGCTGGAGCGGATGAAGCGCGCCCAGGCCGTCGTCGTCACGCCATCGGGGCGGCGAGGCTTGCGGGAGACCTTCGGCATCGGCGCCGTCGAGCCGAACGAGGTCGAGGCCACCGCCTGAGCACGGCCGACACTTCGATCGCGGTCGAACCATTGATCGGCCGGAGCGGTCGGTCAGGGCGTAAGATCGCATCGCCAATCGCGGAGGAGTGAACATGCTGCAAGGCAAGACCCGCATAGCACCCGCCGACGTCGAGACCCTGCCCGACGATCTGCGCAAGGTGCTCGACGAGCAGCGCCGGCTGCGCGGCGCACCTCTTCATCCTTATCTCTTCTATGCGCGCAA
>VGCQ01000206.1 GCA_016870055.1 Alphaproteobacteria bacterium
GCCGGGCTTCGCGGTCGGTGGCATCCTGACGCTGGGAGTGGGGCTGCGCGGCATGCTAGGAATGCGCCGATGAAGACCAAGCTTCTCGGCCGGACCGGCGTCCAAGTCTCGCAACTCTGTTTCGGCACCATGTCTTTCGGCGGCGACGCCGACGAGGCGATGGCCGGCGCGATGTACAAGCAGGTGCGTGAGGCCGGCATCAACTTCTTCGACACCGCCGACGAATACAGCAAAGGCAAGTCGGAGGAGATTCTCGGCCGGCTGATCAAAGGCCATCGCGACGAGCTGGTGGTCGCCACCAAGTGCAACAGCCAGCAGGGGCCCGACGTCAATGCACGGGGCACGTCGCGCCGCCATGTCGTGCGCGCCGTCGAGGCGAGCCTCGAGCGCCTGCAGACCGATCGCATCGACATCCTGTTCCTGCATCGCTTCGATGCCCTGACGCCGATCGAGGAGTCGATGCGCGCGCTGGAGGATGTCGTGCGCTCGGGCAAGGTGATCTATCCCGCCGTCAGCAATTGGTCGGGATGGCAGACCCAGCGCGCCGTCGACATCCAGGAGCGCAACAACTGGGCGCGGCTGCAAGTCGTCCAGCCGATGTACAATCTGGTCAAGCGCCAGGCCGAGGTCGAGATCCTGCCCATGGCGGAGGCCAACGGCATCGGCGTCATCCCCTACAGCCCGAGCGCGGCGGGCTTGCTGTCCGGCAAATATCTCGGCCTGGCGACGGGCCGGCTCAAGACCAACAAAATGTACGAAGCGCGCTACAGCGAGGCCTGGGGCTTCGAGGTGGCCGAGAAATATGCGGCGTTCTGCAAGCAACGCGGCCTGCATCCGGTCAGCACGGCGATCGCCTGGGTGGGCGCCCATCCCGCCGTCACCGCGCCCATCGTCGGGGCGCGCAACACCGAGCAACTGCAGGCATCGCTGGCCGCCGTGAAGATCGACATGACACCGGCCTTGCGCGCCGAGATCGCGGCGCTGTCGCGCACGCCGCCACCCGCCACCGATCGCCTGGAAGAGCAGAAGACGGCGTAAGTCGCGCTACGGCGTCTTGCGGTAGAATGGCGGCCGCCGCTTGACCGGATCGAGCAGCGACCAATCGCCCTGCTCGACGGTATGGCCTTTGGGGAAGGGCGGTCGTGGTTCCTGGCCAAGCGCGATCATCACCCGATCGTCGCGGTAGTAGGACAGCAGCACGACGC
Source organism: Alphaproteobacteria bacterium (assembly GCA_016870055.1). Lineage (GTDB taxonomy): Bacteria > Pseudomonadota > Alphaproteobacteria > Reyranellales > Reyranellaceae > Reyranella. The sequence goes on from VGCQ01000206.1 coordinate 1,206, forward strand.
GTACCAGCGCGGCCGCGGCGAGGCCGCCCTCACGGCGCAGTGCATTCGCGACCTCGAGTCGCCGTTGCTCGTCGAGATCGGCGAAGGGCCGCCCGGCCAGTTCGGTCAGGCGCTCGAGCGCCGCCGCGACATCGTCGCGATCGCGCTCGAGGCTCTTGATGATGTCGGCGAAAATCGTTTCGTCGTCGGCGCCAGGCACGCCGTACGATGGGCCGGGCGGGATCATGGTGCCGGCGAAGGCGCGCAGGTCGCGCGTGAGAGGAGAGGGTAGGGACATGGTCAGTCGAACAGGTTGGCCAGGCGCTGCTTGATGGCGTCGGCGACATAGAGCGCCAGTGCCTGGATGGTCGAGGTCGGGTTCACCGCACCCGACGTCACCCAGATCGAGCCGTCGACGATGAAGAGGTTCTTGACGTCGTGGCTGCGGCCCCAGCCGTTCACCACCGACCGCTCGGGGTCGTTGCCCATGCGCGCCGTGCCCAGCAGGTGCCAGCCGCCATTCAGGATCGGCACCTCGGCGTCGATGTTGCGAGCGCCGGCCGCTTCCAGGATGCGCCGGGCGTTGGCCAGCGCGTGATCGATCATGCGCCGGCTGTTTTCGCCGATCGTATAGTCGATCTTGGGAGCCGGAATGCCGTTCGAATCCTTGAGCACCGGATCGAGTGTCACGCGATTGTGCTCCTCCGGCAGGTCCTCGATGATCGCCGACATGCCGATGCGATGGTTCAGGAGCTGGCGGTAGACCCGGTGATGGTCGGGGCCGAACGGCAGGCGGCCGGCGGCGGTGCTGGAGATGGCCTCCATGATGGCGCCAAAACCGCGGCCGAACTGGAACGTATAGCCCCGCACGAAGTCGCGCCTGGGATCGGTCTCGTAGAACTCCTGGCTCCACAGGCAGAGCGGCGGGCCGTGGTTGCCGTCGAGCGGTTCTTCGACGTAGCCGTAACAATAGGCGTAGGGGTGGAACATCAGGTTCCTGCCGACCAGGCCGCTGGAGTTGGCGAGGCCATTGGGGAACCTGCCCGACACCGAGTTCAGCAACAGACGCGGCGTGCCGACGCCGTTGCAGGCGACGATCACGACCTCGGCCGGCTGGAACCGCTCGCGGCCCTCGGCGTCGTAGTAGACGACGCCCGACGCCATGCCGTCGGGGCCGACCGTGATCTCGCGTACGCGGCAGCGCGTGCGCAGCTCGACGCCGGCGCGCAGGGCGAGCGGCCAGTAGGTGATATCGGTGCTGGCCTTGGCGCCCTGCGCGCAGCCCGGCGTGCAATGGCCGAGGTTGATGCAGCGGGCGCGGCCGTCGTAGTCGGTCGTGGCGATCGTCGAATCCGACGGCCACCAATGCCAGCCCAGGGTGTTCATCGCCTTTCCGAAGCGCGCGCCGGACTTGCCGAGCGGCAAGGGCGGCATCGGCGGCTGATGCAGCGGATAGGCGGGGTCGCCGGTCAGGCCCGAGACGCCCATGATGCGGTCGTTCTCAGCAAAGAACGGCTCGAGCGTCTCGTAGTCGACTGGCCAGTCGTCGGCCACGCCGTCCAACGTTTTCACCCGGAAGTCGGACGGATGCAGGCGCGGATAGTGCGCCGTGTACATGATGGTGCTGCCGCCGACGCCGTTGAAGTTGACGACCTTGATCGGTGAGTTCCGATCGTTGATCGGATAGTCGGTCTCGCGCCGGCGCCGATTGGGGTTGATGGCGAAGTCGCTGAACAGCCGCGCCTCCCAGTCGCGACCGTTGCTGGGGTAGTCGGTCGGCTTCACCCAATCGCCTTGCTCGAGGCACAGGATGCGCATCCTGGTCTCGGCGAGGCTCCAGGCGACGGCGGCGCCGGAGGCCCCCGAGCCGATGATCAGGACATCGACCTTGTCGTGCATCTGCGAAACCTAGAGCCGCAGCCACGCTGGCGGCAAGGCTGGCGACCGGATAGCCTGCGCCATCATCCGCAAGACGATGCGAAGAGGGGAGCCATGGCCACGATCGACGCCCAGGTGCACTGCTACGAGCGCAACCATCCGGGCCGACCGTGGCATGCCGTTCTGGCCGGGCCGCCCGAGGTCACGGCCGCCGACATGATCAAGGCGATGGACGAGGTCGGCGTCGATGGCGGACTGCTGATCTCGGTCTATACGATGTATCGCTGGGATGCGAGCTACGCCATCGCCGTGCGCAATGCCCATCCCGGGCGCCTCGGCTTGATCAAGCCGGTCGATGCCAACGACCCCAAGGTCGGCGAGACCATCGCGGAATGGGCGGCGATGGACGGCACGGTCGCCATCCGCATCATGATGACGCCGGATATCTCGACCGACGCCGCCGACCCGGGCATCAACCGCGTGCTTGCCGCCGCCGCCAAGCACGATTTGCCGGTGAATCTGATGTGCCGCGGCCGCCTCGAGCAGGTGAGCGAGCTCGCCAGGCGCAATCCCGACACCACCTTGGTGATCGACCATCTCGGCTTGGAGCAGCCTTTCCAGCCGCCGGCGCCCAAGCAGCCGTGGGCCGAGCTGCCGAAGTTGTTGGCGCTGGCGGTGCGTCCCAACATCGTGGTCAAGATCACCGGCGCGTGCACGCTGTCGCACGAGGCGTTTCCCTACAAGGACATTCGCGAGCCGGTCGGCCGCATCCTCGACGCTTTCGGCCTCGACCGCTGCATGTGGGGCACCGACTGGACGCGCGCTGTCAACTTGCTCACCTACAAGCAGAGTGTCGATTCCTTCCGTGCCAAGGACTGGTTGTCGGACAGCGATCGCGCGACGCTGATGGGCGGTAGTTTGACCAAGATCTACGGCTGGTCGCCCAAATAGAGCTGACCGTACGACGATCGGGAGGAGTGACAAATGCACAGGCGCAAACACGGTTCGATGCGGTTGGGGCGTCGCCACTTCATCGCGGCGTCGGCGTCCGGCCTGATGGCCGCGCCGGCGATCGTATCGGCACAGACCGAGTGGCCGAACCGGCAGATCCGCATTGTCGTTCCCTATCCGCCCGGCGGGCCGTCCGATGTCACGACGCGCCTGGTGTTGGAACGCGCCGGAGCCGTGCTGGGCCAGAGCGTGCTGTTCGACAACCGGGCCGGAGCGAGCGGCGCGATCGGCGCCGAGCACGTCAAGAATTCGGCGCCTGACGGATACACCTTCCTAACCACGACGACGGCCATGGTGTGCATCACCCAGCACCTGCAGCCGCTGCCTTACGATCCGGCCAAGGACTTCGTGGCTGTCGCGCGCACGGCAACCTCGTGGATCGGCATGGGCGTCAATCCGCAGGTGCCGGCCAACAACCTTCAGGAGTTCATCGCCTACGCCAAAGCCAATCCCGGCAAGATCAATTTCGGCTCGGCCGGCCTTGCCACCATCACCCAGCTCTATGGCGAGATCTTCAACATCGAAGCCGGCGTCAAGATGGTGCACGTGCCGTACAAAGGCAGCGCGCCTGCGACCAACGATCTCTTGTCCGGCCAAATCCAGGTCCAATTCGATCCGACGACGCTGCCGCATATCGCGGCCGGGCGGCTGAAATGCTTCGCCATCCTGGGCGAGCGACGGTGGCCCGGCAAACCCGACATCCCGACGCTGAAGGAGCAGGGGCTGGGTAAGATCGGCGGCGATGCGTGGTACGGCATCCTGGCGCCCAAGGGCACGCCCCAGCCGATCGTCGACAAGCTCGCACGGGCGATCGGCGAGGCTGCCAAGGACGCGGGCGTCGGCGACAAGCTGGTCGCCGGCGGCAACTACGCGAGCTACCAGGATCCGGCGACCTTCGCAGCGACCATCGAGCGGGAACGGCAGTCGTTCGGCGAGATCATCAAGAAGGCCGACATCAAGGTCTGAGGCGGCGGTGTACAGCCCGCGCCAACGGCAGATTCTCGCCGAGATCGGCCGCGGTCTCGGCTTGCCCGCGAGCGTCGACGCCGTGCAGGTCGTGCAAAGCCCGACCTACGTCGACTCCGTGGTCGAGGTGGCCGATTTCGCCGTCGCCGTGATGGCGGCGATCGGCGGTACGGTGGCGGCGATCGGCGAGCGCCGTGGTCTCGGTGCGCAGCAGGTCACGATCGACCGGCGCCATGCCGCGTTGCTGTTCAACGAGGTGGCGCACTTCTTCCAGAGCGGCTGGCAGTTCGACATCAGCCCGGTTTTTACGCCGGTCAACGGCTTCTACCGAACGCGCGACGGTCGCGAGATCTTTTTCAACGGCGCCTACCAGCATCTCCGCGACGGCCTCCTGCGCTTCCTCGATTGCCCGAGCGACCGCGACGCCATCGCCAAGCGCGTAGCGCAGCACGACGCCCAGGCCTTGGAGGACGAGCTTGCCGCGCTCGGCCTGTGCGCGGCGATCAAGCGCACGCCGCAAGAATGGCGGGAGCACCCGCAAGGCCAGGCGTTGGCCGATGTCGCGCCGGTCGAGTTGACGCGGCTGGCCGATGGGCCGCTGGTGCCGCTCGCGCCCGCGGCCGTGCGTCCTTTGGAAAAAGTGCGGATCCTCGACTTCACGCACGTCATCGCCGGCCCCACCATCGGCAAGCTTCTGGCCGAACACGGCGCCGACGTCATCCACTGCCGCAATCCCTATCAGGATCACATTCTGGGCTTCGACGTCGATACTTCGTTCGGCAAGAAGGCGGTCTACATGGATTTGCGCAACCCGGTCGATCACGCGCGGGCGCTCGAGCTGGTGCGCGATTGCGACGTGTTCGTTCAGGGCTTTCGGCCGGGCTCCTTTGCACATCGCGGTTTCGGGCCGGCCGATCTACGGGCGATCAATCCTCGGCTGATCTATGTCGAGGCCAATGCCTACGGCTTCCAGGGCCCGTGGGCCGAGCGGCGTGGCTGGGAGCAACTTGCGCAGGCGGCAACGGGCATGGCCGTCCTGCACAGCGCGGGTCGGGAGAAGTCGGCCCTGGTGCCGGCCTACTTCAACGACTACGGCTCGGGTTGCCTGGGGGCGCTCGGCGTGATGACTGCTTTGCAGCGCCGCGCCGAGCAGGGCGGCAGCTGGCTGGTGCGCGTGGCGCTGGCCAAGACCGCCATGCTCGGCGTGAAATTCTCCGACAATCGTGAAACCGCCCAACCGGTCGTCGACAGCGAGCTGGATCGCTATCTCGTCGACCAGGAATCGCCGCTCGGCCTGCTGACGCGTATTGCGCCGGCGGTCGGGCTCGACAAGACGCCGGCTTATGTCGACCGCGCCGGCAGTTTTCCCGGATCGAGCACGCTTGCCGTCGGTTGGGGGCCGGACCCGATGGTGCCGCATGCTGTGCCGCACCGGCCGACATCGATCTTCCGCCTTGGCCTCGCGCGTCGGCGCGGAGTGCAGACTCTGTAGTGCGACAAAGCTACGACCGAACCAGCGGCAGACCGAGCCAGGACCAGTAAGGCAGGACGAGGATCGCGACGGCGATCGTCAGGACCAGCATGCCGAATCCCAGGCGGCGTACGTCACGGACATCGAAGTAGCCCGCTTCGTAAGCCAGCAAGTTGGACGCCGTCTGCACTGGATAGAGGATGACCGCATCGACGGCGATGGTCACCACCAGGCCGCAAATCAGCGGGTTGAGCTGGGCTGCCTCGGCAATGGTGATGGCAAGCGGAATGAGCAACGCCATGCAGGCCGCCAGGTTGGTGATGGCGAGATGGACCATCGCCACAGCCACCACCAGCAACACGACGACGGCAAGAGGGGCCGCAGCGACGCTGGCGAGCTGGTCCACGAACAGGCCGCCCAGCCAGGAAGCCGCGCCGGTGACGGTCATGGCGCGCGCCAGCGACATCGAGGCGCCGACGGTCAGGATCAAGCCCCACGACAGCTTGGCCTCGTACTGCTTCCAGGTAAGGACGCCGATGCGGGGAGCCAGCAGCAGAGTCGCCCCGATCAATGCCGGTATCGCCGGCGACAGGCGATGCCAGGCATCGGTCGCCCATAGCGCGGCGGTGAGGGCGAGAACGACAAGGGTCTTGATTTCAGCGCCCGAGAACGATGTGACGGTGGCCACTGTGGAGGCTTGACGCGCGCCGTCTTCGAAGCGGCCAACCATCAGGCGCAGCCAGATGGCCCCCGACACGATCAGCGCGTAGTACGGCACGGCCATCAGGGCGAACCAGTACAGCCAGGAGAAGCCGCCGAGCAGTGTCGCGGCAGCGATCGAGGAGATGCCGCCGGTCAGCAGAGCCGAGGACGCCAGAGGATTGAGCATGCCGAGCGCCAGCATCAGCGCCCGGCCGGCGCGGCCCGACTTGCCGACGCCCATGCCATCCAACGCTTCGCGGTAGGCCGGAATCAGGATCGCATTGCGGGTGATGGCCGAGGGCACGAGCAGCGCAAGCGCCGGCAGGCCGAGGATCATCTGGAGGTAGAGCCGACCGGGTCTGCCGTGCGCGCTGCGCGCAAGGTAGAGCGCAGTGCGCCTGGCGAGGCCGCTCGTCTCGACAGCCGTGCCAATGGCGGCGACGCCGATCAGGAAGAAGGTGACTTCAGAAGTGAAGCCTTGCACGGCATCCGGCAGGCCCATGCCGGGATTGATGGCGAGCAGGACGATCACCACCAGCGCTGCCGCGCCGAGCGGCACGGCCTCGGTGATCCACAGGATCGTGCCGGCGACGGTGACGGCCAGCGCCGCCTGGCTCGCCTCGTTCAAGCCGCCCAGCGGCGGCAGCCAGCGCCCGGCCGCGTAGGCGAGCAGGGCGGCTGCCAGCCAAAGCTCCTTTTTCATGCCGTGAGTCCTGCCAGCTGATAGAGACAATCGCCGCGCCGCGCCCAACCGGGAAAGCGCCGGCACAGCACCATACCAGAGGCTTCGAAGGTTACGATCTGCGGCGATCGCCACGGCGTGGCAGGGAAATGGATGGCCCCCGCCGGCTGACGGACGTCAGGCCGCCAAGCGGCGCAGGTAGGTCTCGGCGGCGGCCTGGTCGGCGTCGGCGCCGGCGAAGCCGACATAGCCATCCGGTCGAACGAGCAGGAGGTTGTGGGCGTCGGCGTGACCGGATGCCGGTACGCCTTGCACGAGGTTGGGGAATTTCGCCGCTAGGCCGGACACGGACTCGACCGGGCCGATGGCGGCGAAGCGCGCCTTGCCCGTATCGATCGGCAGGCGTTTCGGCCAGCGGGCTCCCGGAGTCGTGCCATGGGCCTTGTGGCCGGCGCTGGTCGACAATGGGCTGTCGGGGTAGCCGATGTTGAGTTCGGCCAGCGTGTTGGCGACGGCGTGTCCGACCAGGGGCAAGCCGAGCGCGAATTTGGCGACGGTGTTGCGTATGCCTTGGAGGATCGGATTGCGCAGGATCGCCGCATCGGTCAGGCGGCCGGCATTGCGCAGCACCATGTCGCCGACGGCGCTGCGTTCGGTCGAGTAGCTGTCGAGCAATGAGGGTTTGCAGGCGCCGGCCACGACGAAGCTGAGC
>VGCQ01000207.1 GCA_016870055.1 Alphaproteobacteria bacterium
GATCCTCCGCCATCATATTGGCGCAGCCCCCGGTGTCGGTGCCGTCCCTGGTTGGCGCGAACCACGCCCCCTCCTTGATCGACACCACGCCAGCGGCAATCCGCGGCGTCACCTTGACCGGCAGCAAGGTCGAGCCGCGATCGTTGTAGATTCGCACCGTCTGCCCATCCTTGATTCCACGTGCGCGGGCGTCCACCGGATTCATCCACACATCGTCCGGATCGACCCGCGCCAGCAGCGGCTGGTTGCCGTGGATCGAATGCGTGCGCGCCCGCGACTTCGGGCTGCACAGCATCAGCGGGTACTTGGCGTCGGGCGCGGCCGGGTCGAACCAGGTCGGGATCGGCGGCATGGCACCCAGGCCGTAGCGATCGGGCTTGGCGGCCATCGCCATGGAGTAGATCTCGATCTTGCCCGACGGCGTCGTGAATCTGTGATTGTCGGGATCGCGAATCTCGGCGGCGAAGGCCACCGCGTCCTTCGGCGGCGCGAAGCGGGCGACGCCCGCCTCCCGGAAAGCCTCGAAATCGTCGACGGCGTCTTTCGTCAGCTCGCGCAGCCACTGCTCCTCGGTCTTGTCGTCGTAATCGTCGATGCCGAGCCGCTGCGCCAGTTCGGCGAAGATCGCGCGGTCGTCGCGGCATTCGTACATCGGCCGGATGGCCTGCTTCATGTAGATCGCATAGTGGCCGGCGCCGGCCCACGGCGTGTGGACGTCGTTGCGTTCCCAGAAGGTCGTGGCCGGCAGCACGATGTCGGCGTGGCGCGCGGTCGGCGTCAGGAAATTGTCCTGCGCCACGATCAGCTCCACGCCACCCAGCGCGTTGGCGATCTTGTTGGCGTTGGGGCACTGATTGAAGAGATTGCCGCCCGCCGAATAGATCATCTTGATGTCGGCGGGGTAGCCGCCGGACTTGCCCCTGGCGAGGAGGTCGGCGAGCAGCGGCGTCGCCACCTTGGCGTCGATCGGGTTGCTGCCGGTCGGCAGGCTCCTGATGCCGGCGCGCCCGGTGGCGCCGTTGCTGACGCCGGAACTGCCGCCGGCGATGCCGACATTGCCGGTGATCGCCGCCAGCGCATAGGCGGCGCGGTGAAACTGCTCGCCGTAGGCGGTGCGGCCCGGCGCGTAGCCGCACTGCAGGGCGGCGGGCTTGGTCGTGGCGAACTCGATCGCGAGGCGCCGGATGGTCTCGGCCGGGATGCCGCAGCGCGCCTCGGCCCATTCGGGAGTCTTCGGCACGCCGTCGCTCTCGCCCAGCAGGTAGGCCTTGTACGACCCTCCGCGCGGGGCGCCGGCGGGCAGGTGCGCCTCGTCGAAGCCCAGCACGTGGCGGTCGCAGTAAGGCTGGTCGTGCAGGCCCTCGCTCACGATCACGTAGGCCATCGCGATGAGGGCGGCGGCGTCGGTCGAAGGCTTGATGAAGATGTGCTCGTCGGCCAGCGCCTGGCTGGTGCGGGTGCGTCGGGGATCGACGGCTATGATGCGCACGCCGCGCTTCTTCGCCTCCTTCAGATACTGGAAGGTGCCGGTGCCGAAGGTGCCGTCGGCCGGGCTAAAACCCCACATAACGATGAGCTTCGAGTTGACGTAGTCGGTAGGCTCGCGGCCGGCGCTCTTGTAGTCGGCCTGGGCGCCGAAGGTCATGCGCACGGCGAAGACCTCGGCCTCGGCCGACATGTTGGACCACAGCTCGGTGCAGCCGCCGAACTTGTAGAAGAAGCGCTTGGCGAGGCCCGCGGTGGTGTGCAGCGCCGAGGTGCTGCCGGTGCGGCTCAGATCGACGAAGGCGGCGTTGCCGTAGGTGTCGCGGATGCGGCGCATCTCGCGCGCAACGTGGCCCAGCGCCTCGTCCCAGGAGATGCGCTCGAAATCGTCCAGCCCTTGGCCCGACCCGCGCGGCCCGGTGCGGCGCATCGGATATTGCAGGCGATCCTTGTGATAGACACGCTCGATCTGGCCGACGCCGCGGGCGCAGGCGTGCAGCGGCGGCTGGTCGGGCCGCCAGCGGGCCGGATCGGTCGAGATCCGGACGATGCGGCCACCCGCCACATGGGCGTTGACCACGCAGCGGCCGCCGCAATTGTGGCCGCAGGTGCTGGTGACGATCGTCTCCCGCACGGTCTCGCCCGCCTCGCGTCCTCGACGGCCGACGGGGCGCGGGTTCTGGTAGATCGTGTCGGGCATGGCGCGAGTGTAGCAGGCCTCGGAACGGCCTGCGAACGGCACGTGGCCCGCCACGCATGCTCTTCGGTCTCCGAGGAGACCCGTGCCCCTCCGCCCCGCCGCCGTCGGGTGTCGAACGCTGCGAGCCGTGACAAGGCGGCCGGCGGCGGCTATAGCGCCGCGCCATGAACGGGCCGATCGATTCGCGGCGCGTCGCACTCGACATGCTGGTCGCCTGCCTGGACAAGGGCCAGCCGCTGGACGACGTGCTCGCCCGCCATCAGGGGTTTGCCGGACTGGACCCGCGCGACCGCGCCTTCGTGCGCCTGCTCTTGGCCACGACCTTGCGCCGGCTGGGCGAGATCGACGACGTGCTCGGCCAGCTGATCGAGCGGCCGCTCGACGGCGGCAATGCCCCGGCTCATCAGGTGCTCCGGCTGGGCGCTGCCCAGTTGCTGTTCCTCGGCACGCCGCCGCACGCCGCCGTCGACACTTCGGTGCGACTGGCGATCGATGCCGGCCTGCCGCATCTCAAAGGGCTTGCCAACGCCGTGCTGCGGCGCGTGGCGCGCGACGGCGCAGCACTTCTCGGCGATCGCGACCCGGCGCGCCTCAACACACCGCAATGGCTGTGGCAGAGCTGGGCGGAAAGCTATGGCGAGGCGACCACGCGGGCGATCGCCGCCGCCCACCTGATCGAGGCGCCGCTCGACCTCACGCCGCGCGCCGATGCGATGTTCTGGGCGGGTCGCCTGGCAGGCGAGCTGCTGGCGACCGGCACCATCCGCCGCGCGGCGGGCGGCACCATCGCCGAGCTGCCGGGCTTCGCCGAGGGCGTCTGGTGGGTGCAGGACGCTGCCGCCGCGTTGCCCACCCGCCTGCTGGGCGACGTCGCCGGCAAGCATGTCGCCGATCTCTGCGCCGCGCCGGGCGGCAAGACGCTACAGCTCGCCGCCGCTGGCGCCGAGGTCACGGCGGTCGACATCTCGGCGCGGCGCATGGTGCGGCTCGGCGAGAACCTGGCGCGCGCCGGCCTCACGGCGAAGCTCGTCACCGCCGATGCCGGCAAATGGCAGACCGACCAGACTTTCGATGCGATCCTGCTCGACGCCCCTTGCTCGGGCACCGGCACCTTGCGCCGCCATCCCGACATCGCCTGGCTGAAGGACGAGGAGGATGTTGGCCGCCTCACGCTCACCCAGGATCGCCTGCTGGTGCGCGCCGCCGACCTGCTGAAGCCCGGCGGCACGCTGGTCTATGCCGTGTGCTCGCTGCAGGACGATGAAGGACCGGCGCGCGTCGCGGCGCTGCTCGGCCGCGACAAGCGCCTCGCCCGCGTTGCCGTCCGCCCGGAAGAGCTGCCCGGCCTCGCCGAGGCGATCACGCCGGCCGGCGACGTGCGCACCCTGCCCTCGATGTGGGCCGAGCGCGGCGGCCTCGACGGCTTCTACATCGCGCGACTGTCGCGCGGTTGATCGATACTACGGGCGATACTACCGTGCGGCAGTGACCGCAGCCGACAAGCGCGTGGCGAAGATGCGCCAGAATCCCACGGCGGACTGACGTATCGACGACATGAAGTCGGTGGCGCGCGCGAAGGGTATCGATTGGCGACAACCGGGTACGAGCCACGTGACTTTCCGTCGCTCCGACGGAGCGAAGCTCACAGTTCCGGCGCGCAAACCCATCAAGCCCGTCTATGTCCGACTGCTTGTCGAGTTTGTGGAGAACCCGTGATGGCCAAGAATACGTCCCCGCGCCGAAGCGCTGTCGACGTCGGCGCCTATGCGGCGACGATCCTGCCGCTGCCGCCTTCGGAGGGCGGCGGATACCTTGCGTCAGCTGTCGAACTGCCCGGGTGCGCGGCCACGGGGGAAACCGAAGCTGAAGCGCTGGAGGAGCTGCGCGATGCCATTCGCTCTTGGGTGAAGACCGCTCGCGAGTTCGGCGACGAGGTTCCACCACCGGCTTCCAAGCATCGATACAGCGGCAAGTTCGTCGTTCGCGTACCGACGTCGCTTCATCGATCACTGGCGCTCCGCGCCGGCGCAGAAGGCGTCAGTCTCAATCAACTCGTCAGCATGCTTCTGTCAGGTCGCGTTGCCGGCGTGCCTGCCGGTCACGATAAGCGCAAAGCGGCCTGACTTTTACTGTCGCGATGTCACTCTAACCACCTCGCCCGTCGGAGAAGCGGGCATCGCGCCAGGCCAGGGCGGCCTTCAGCCCCTGCTCCTTGCGGATGCGCTGGAACTCGGCCTTCTCGGCGCTCGGTGTGGCATTCAGGATCACGTCGATGTCGAGCGACGCACGCAAGGCATCGCGCATGCCCATGATCTCGTAGGTGCGGTTGATCGCGCGCTTGGTGAAGAACACCGACGGGCCGGCGGCCGCCGCGATATCGAGCGCCAGGCGCCGTCCGAACGCCGCCAGCTCGCCTTCCGGCACGACGTAATTGACGATGCCGATGGCGTGGGCGCGGCTTGCATCCATCTTGTCGTTGCCGGTCAGCAGCATCTCCTTGGCGTGCTTGGGCAGCACCGCCCAGGGCAGCAGCATGGCGACGATGCCGGTGCCGAAGCGCACTTCGGGCTCGCCAAAGCGCGTGCCCTCGGCGGCCACGGTGATATCGCAGGCCAGCGCCACCTCGAAGGCGCCAGCCATGCAGAAGCCGTGGACCAGCGCGATGGTCGGCTTGGGGCAGTCCCAGAACGCCATGATGAAGTCGAACTGCCGCTCCATCTGGCGGCGCACATGCTCGACGGTCGACATGTCGCGCTCGGCAGACGCCTTCATGTCGAAGCCGGCGGAGAAGGCGCGACCCTCGCCGCGCACCAGCACGACACGCACACGATCGTCGTCGGCCAGTTCGCGCAGCGCCGCCACACACTCGTCCATCGCCTCGTTGTGGAAGGCGTTCAGCACCTGCGGGCGATTGAAGACGAGCGAGGCGACGGGGCCCTCGATCTCCACCCTGATGTGGTCGCGGCTCACGACAGATGCCGGCGCAGATGGGCCAAGGTGCGCTCGCGCGCCGTGGTCGCCGCGGCCGCGTCGTAAGGCGGATAGCCCGCGCGATTGAAGCCGTGCTCGGCGGCCGGGTAGAGATGAATGTCGACACCCGGCGCGCTGCCCATGCGTGCCTGGATGGCGGCCACTGTGGCCTCGGGCACGTGCGGATCGTTGCCGGCGAAGTGCATCAGCAGCGGACAGCGTCGGCGAGCGGCCTCGTCGAGATGCTGGTCGATCTGCACGCCGTAGTAGGCGACCGCGGCGTCGACCGGCAGACGCGTGCTGGCGAGATAGGCGAACTTGCCGCCGAGGCAGAAACCCATCACGCCGACCTTGCCGGTGCAGTCCGGTCGCGCGCGCAGGGCCGACACCATGTCGCCGAGATCGCGGGCGAATTGGTCGGTGTCGAGCCGCGCCCACAATGCCCGCGCCTTGGTGCGGCCCTTGTCGGTGTAGGGCAGGTAATTCGCCGCCTCCTGCCGCCAGAAGACATCGGGCGCCAATGCCACGAAGCCTGCCGCGGCGTAGCCGTCGACGACCGAGCGGATGTGCGGGTTGGTGTTGAACACCTCGGGCAGCACGACCAGGCCAGGCGCCGGCAGCTTGGCGGGCAGCGCCAGGTACGCCGCGAAGCGCCCGCCATCCGACGCCGTCAGTGTGATGTCCTGGCTCATGAGTCTCCGTCCTCCCGTGAGCATCGTACGATAGCCATGTCACGTCGACCATCGTGGCGACACAGCCGCTCGTGATAGACTCTCGCTGGTCGAACTGGGAGAGCGTCATCATGCCTATTCAGCGCTTCATGGTTCCCGGCGAAATGGAACCGGTCAGTCACTACTGCCATGTCGTCCGTGCGGGAGACTTCATCTACCTCTCGGGCATGGTCGGGGTGAAAGCCGACGGCACCATTCCGCCGGACACCGTCGGCCAGTTCGAGATCGCACTGAAGTCGATCGACACCTGCCTGCGCCACGCCGGCGGCCGATCCGATCAGGTGATCAAGGTGCTGGTGTTCATGACCGACATCAAGGAACGGGCGAGCATCAACCCGATCCGCCAGCGCTACTTCGGCACGCACCGACCGGCCTCGACCCTGGTCGAGGTCACGGCGCTGGTCGATCCGCGCATGAAGGTCGAGATCGAGGCGGTGGCCTACGTCGGCGCATGAACTGGCGGACCGCGGACCTCCAGGGCCGCTTGTGGGATGCGCTGTGCGAAGACGATATGAGCGGACCTGGAGGCCCGCGGTCCGGAAAAACGGCTTTCCTGTCGCGCGTCCGACTTGCGCTTGATAGGGTCGAGAGACCGAGACCGTTCAGAAGAGGCCCCGCATGAGCACGACGACGAGCACCGCGTCCCTGGCCGCCCGCCGCGACCGGGCGTTGGGAGCGGGTGCGCCGTTGTTCTACGACAAGCCGCTGCACATCGTCCGCGGCGAGGGCGTGTATCTGTACGACGAGACCGGCCGGCGCTACGTCGACATGTACAACAACGTGCCGTGCGTCGGGCATGCCAATCCGCACGTCGTCGAGGCGATGGCGCGCCAGCAGGCCACGCTCAACGTGCACAGCCGCTATCTGCACGAGGGCATCGTCGCCCTGGCGGAACGCATCGCGGCTCTGCACGGCCCCGCGATCGAGAGCGTGGTGTTCAGTTGCTCGGGCACCGAGGCCAACGAGGTGGCGCTCCGCATCGCGCGCGGCGCCACCGGCAAGCAGGGCATCGTCTGCACCAACGCCACCTATCACGGCAACAGCGAGGCCGTGGGCAAGATGACCCGCATCGGCACCGGCCAGAACAGCAGCGGCGGTGACGTGCGCGCCATCCCCTTCCCCGAGACGCTGCGGCCGCTCGTGCCGGGGGCCAGCGAAGCCGATCTGGTCGAGGCCTATCTCGAGCGCCTGCGCGGTGCGATCCGCAGCCTCGAGGACGACGGCGTGGGCTTCGCCGGCTTGATCGTCTGCCCGATCTTCGCCAACGAAGGCCTGCCCAACGTGCCGCAGGGCTTCATGACGCGCGCCGCCGAGATGGTGCGCGCCGCCGGCGGCTACCTGATCGCCGACGAGGTCCAGGCGGGCTACTGCCGCACCGGCCGCTGGTGGGGTTACGAAGGTACCGGCTTCACGCCCGATATCGTGGTGACCGGCAAGCCGATGGGCAACGGCCTGCCGCTGGCCGCCACCGCCGCCAGCAAGGCCCTGGTCGACGGCTTCCGGGCGCGCACGCGCTACTTCAACACCTTCGCGTCGAGCCCATTGCAGGCGGCGGTCGGCATGGCGGTGATCGACGTGATCGAGCGCGAGGGCCTGCGCGAGAACGTGGGCCGCGTCGGCGCGAGCCTCAAGGCGGCGTTGAGCGCACGCCAGAAGCACTGCGCGGCGATCGGCGACGTGCGCGGCCATGGCCTGTTCCTCGGCGTCGAGATGGTCAAAGGCAAGGCGCTCGAACCCGATGCCGAGCGGGCGATCGAAGTCGTCAACAAGCTGAAAGACCGGGGCTTCCTCACCAGCAATGCCGGCGCCTTCAAGAACGTCGTCAAGATCCGTCCGCCGCTGGTGTTCGGCCAACGCGATGCCGACGATTTCCTCAGCGCTTTCGACGCGACGATCGCCGAGCTCGATGGCTGACGAGGCGACCGACGAAGAGGCGGTCGGCGGCACCACGGCGAGCATCTTCACGCCCGCCGCCGTAGAGGCCCTGAAGGCGTTTCCCATCGAGCCGGACGGTCTCGAGCTGGTGTCGCTGTCGGAGAACGTCACCTACCGGGTGGTCGACCGCCACGACGGCGTCGTCTATGTGCTGCGGCTGCACCGGCCCTGGTATCACACAATCGACGAGCTGATCTCCGAGCGCGCCTGGGTCCATGCCCTCAGTGATGCCGGCATCGCCGTCCAAGCGCCGGTGCGCACCCGCGATAGGCAGGAGTACGCGGCGGTGACGATTCCCGCTACGCGCGAGCGGCGCTTCGCAGGGCTGGCCCGCTGGAGCTCGGGGCGCGTGCTGGCCGAGGTGTTGCGCGAGACGACCGACAGCGCGATCGCCCAACGGCATTTCGCCGAGCTCGGCGCCCTCACCGCGTCGCTGCACGACCAGGCCGCCGCCTGGCGACCGCCGGCGTCGTTCACGCGCCATGTCCTGGACAAGGACGGCTTGATGGGCGACGCGCCGCACTGGGGCCCGTTCTGGGACCACCGGGGTCTCAGCGCCGCCGAACGCCGGCTGATGCTCGATATGCGGCAGCGCCTGCACGCCACCCTCGCTCGGCTGGACCGTTCCGCCGCGACTTACGGCATGATCCACGCCGACATGCATCCCGGCAACGTGCTGGTCGACGGCGAGCGGCTCACCATCATCGACTTCGACGACGCCGGTTGGGGCTG
>VGCQ01000208.1 GCA_016870055.1 Alphaproteobacteria bacterium
GGCGACGTGCACGCCGTGCTCCGAATATTCCTCGGTCAGGACCTGCGCCAGCGTGCGCATCATGACGCGCGGGTAGTAGAGCGACTGGGCGGTCATCCGCTTGCGCCCGCGCAGCGAGCTCGAGTTGTTGGAAAAGAAGAACGAGCCCGCGCCGCGCTTGCGCATCGCCGGCAGCACTTCCTTGGCGACCAGGAAGGGGCCGCGGCTCGCGATGTGGTGGGCGATGTCGAACGTCTCGACCGGGACGTGCTCCAGCAGCTCCTTGTCGGGCGGCAGGTCGCGGCCTTCGAGGTAGCCGGCGTTGTAGACCACGATTTCGGGGTCGCCGGCATCGCCGCGGATCGCAGCGAAAGCCTCGGCGATCGAATCCTGCCGCGACAGGTCGAGCTCGACGACCATGCCGTCACCACCCTGGTCGCGGATCGCCGCCGCCAGCCCCGCGGCATTGGTGGCGCTGCGTGTCGTCATGACCACGAAGAAGCCCTCGCGGGCGAATTTCTGGGCGATGGCGCCGCCGACACCCCAGCGCATGCCGATCGGCAAGAGGCTGTCGTCGAGCATCTTGCCGTGGGCGAGCTTGGTGTTGCGGCCGTCCGACTGCCATTTCGACGTGGCACCGATCACCACGGCGACCGGCTTGCCCTTGCCGTTTTTCTTCGCGCTAGCGGCCATGGTGCAACGCTCCTCTTTCCGGCGGTCAGCCGCCTCAGTCGAACAAGTTGGCCAGGCGCTGCTTCATCTGGTCGGCGACATAGAGCGCCAGCGCCTGGATGGTCGAGGTCGGGTTGACGCCGCCCGAGGTCACCCAGATCGAGCCGTCGACGATGAACAGGTTCTTGACGTCGTGGCAGCGGCCCCATTCGTTCACCACCGAGCGCTCGGGATCGGTGCCCATGCGCGCCGTGCCCAGGAGATGGCCCGGGTAGTTCAGGGCGGTGCGCGAGCAGTAGAGCCGGGTGGCGCCGGCCGCGGTCAGAATCTCCTCGGCGCGCGCGATGCCGTGCTCCATCATGCGATGGCTGTTCTCGCTGATCGTATAGTCGATCTTGGGTGCGGGAATGCCGTGGCTGTCCTTCAGCACGCGATCGAGGGTGACGCGATTGTGCTCCTCGGGCAGGTCCTCGCAGGCCACGCCGATATTGACCCGGCGGTCGATCAGCTCGCGATAGACCCGATGATGATCGCGGCCCCACGGCAAATGGCCGGCCGCGGCGCCCATGATCGCCTGGTTGGCCGGGCCGGTGCCGCGGCCGAACTGCAGCGTGTAGCCGCGCACGAAGCCACGCGCACGATCGGTCTCGTAGAACTCCTTGCTCCACAGGCTGGTGATCGGACCGCGGCCGCCATCGAGCGGCTCGTCGACATAGCCCGACACGATCGGCCAGGGATGCAGCATCAGGTTCTTGCCGACCAGGCCGGACGAGTTGGCGAGCCCATTGGGGAAGCGCGCCGAGGCCGAGTTCAGCAGCAGGCGCGGCGTGCCGACGCCGTTGCACGCCACGATCACCACCTCCGCCGGCTGGAACTGCTCCCGGCCCTCGCCGTCGTAGTAGATCGCGCCGGCCGCCATGCCGCGCTCATCGGTGGTGATCTCGCGCACCCGGCAGCGCGTGCGCAGCTCGACGCCGGCGCGGATGGCGAGCGGCCAGTAGGTGATGTCGGTGCTGGCCTTGGCGCCCTGGGCGCAGCCCGGCGTGCAGTGACCGAGATTGATGCAGCGGCTGCGGCCTTCGTACTCGGCGGTGGCGACCGTGGTGTCGGACGGCCACCAGTGCCAGCCCAGCCGGTTCATCGCCTGGGCATAGCGTGTGCCGGTCTTGCCGAGCGGGATCGGCGGCATCGGCGGATGGCGCGGCGGCACGCCCGGATCGCCGGCCAGCCCCGACGCGCCCATCATGCGGTCGTTCTCTTCGTAGAAGCGCTCGAGCGCCCAATAGTCGATCGGCCAGTCGTCGGCGACGCCGTCGAGCGACTTGACGCGGAAGTCGGACGGATGCATGCGCGGCCAGTGCGCGGTGTAGATCACCGTGCCGCCGCCGACGCCGTTGAAGTTGGCGATCTTCATCAGCGAGTTGTCGTCGTTGACCGGATAGTCGGTGGCGCGACCGCGGCGATTGGGCAGGATGTCGAAATCGGTATAGCGCCGCGCTTCCCAGTCGCGGCGGTTGGCCGGGAAGTCGGTCGACTTGATCCAGTCGCCCTGCTCCAGGCAGAGGATGCGCATGCGGGTCTCGGCCAGGCTCCATGCCACCGCCGCGCCCGAAGCCCCCGAGCCGATGATCAGGACATCGACCTTCTCGTGGCCGGCCATCTCAACGCTCTCCGGCCGACGTGCCGCGGTCGTCGCGCCAGAACGGCGGACGGTTGCGCACGGCGTCGAGCAGCGACCAGTCGCCTTGCTCGAGCGCGTAGCCTTCGGGGAAGGGCGGCCGCGGCTCGAACTTCAACGCCATCAGCACGCGATCGTCGCGATAGTAGGCGGCGACGACGACCCGCCCCAGCGCCACCATTGCGGCCGAGCGGCCGGCATAGGCTTCGTTGATCAGTTTTTCCCGCCGGTCGCGGTCGAGGGTAGCGAAGGCGCCGCCGGCCTTTGCCGCGATCTCGCCCAGGGCTTGGCGGACCAGCGGCACGTCGTGGCCGAGCGATTGCACGATGTCGCTCAGGATCGCCGCATCATCGGCGCCCGGCACGCCCCAAGCGCCGTCCGCGGGAACCATGGCGCCGGCGACGTCGCCGAGGTGCCGGACTTCGTCGGCCGAGAGTCCGGCTAGGCTGTCGTTGCTCATGCCGGCGACGCTATCACTACCTCCCGCCGCGTCACACAACGGCCGACCGAAGGGCAAAAAAACCCCCGCCAGGGGCGGGGGCTGCAAGGTAGCCCGCGATTGTTGTTTGCGGGAATTCCTCAGTGCAGACGGCGCGGCAGCTCGGCGATCGCCTCGTCGATCAAAGCGGCGCTACGCCCCGAGCCGACCTGCTCGCGCAGCAGCGCCCGGGTGGCCGAAAGCGCCACATCGACGGCGGTGTCACGCACCTGCTTGGTGGCGGCCGCTTCCGACTGCGCGATGCGATCCAACGCCTGCTGCTCGCGCAGCGCCACGGCGTTTTCCAGGCCGGCGGCGGCACGCGCCTGCATGCGCTCGGCCTCCTCGCGCGCCTGCGCCAGGATGGCCGCGCCCTCGCTCGAGGCCTGGGCGAGTGTGCGCTCGGCCTCTTGCTTGGCCTTGGCTGCTTCCTCGCGAAGTCGCGCGGCATCGGCCAACGCCTTGGCGATGTCGGCCGAGCGCTTGTCGAGCATGCCCGAAATGCGGCCCCACAGCGCCTTGCCGGCGATGACGAAGAACAGCAAGAACGCGACGGCGACCCAGAAGCCTGGATCGGAGAACAAGCCACCTTGCTGTCCGGCGTTGCCGGCTGCCCATGCTGTGTTGATCATCGGCCGCCTCCCTTGACCGCCGCCGCGACCTTGGCGGCGAGCGCCGTCTGATCGGCCGGCTGACCGGAGAGCTTGGCATAGACCTCGTGGCCGATGTCCTTGGCCATCTGCTCGAGGCCGGCCATGACCTCGTCACGCTGCTTGGCGATACGCTTCTCGGCCTCGCCGATTTGGGCGTTGAGCTTGTCGTTCAGGGCGGTGAGCCGGGCGGTCGCTGCGGCGCTGTCGGCTTCGGCGCGCTCGCGCATCAGCTTGCGCGCCTCCTCGCGGGTGTCGGCCAGCTTCTTGTCGTACGCCGCGACCAGGCCGCGCGTGTCGGCGTTGGCCTTCTCGGCCGCGTCGAGGTCGCCCTGGATCTTGGCCTGGCGCCTGTCCAGCGTGTCGGAGATCGCCGGCACGGCGAGCCTCGACATCACGAGATAGAGCGCCAGGAAGGCGACGGCGAGCCACACCAGCTGCGGAGCGAAGCTGTGGGGATCGAGCTGCGGCATGCCGCCCGAACCCTCCTTCGCCAGCACCGCGCCGCTCGCCACCAACACGGCGAGACCGGCCAGCGCGCCGTAGACCGACTTCGGCATCGTCGTGCTTAGAACACGAACAGGATCATGAAGGCGATGACCAGCGCGAACAGCGCCACCGCCTCGGTGAGCGCGAAGCCCAGCAGCACGTTGCCGAACACGCGCGGCGCGGCTTCCGGGTTGCGCAGAGCGCCGGAGACGAAGCTGCCGAAGATGTTGCCGATGCCAACGCCGACGCCGGCGAGGGCGATGGTGGCAAGACCGGCACCGATGAGCTTGGCTGCGGAGGCGTCCATTTCGATTGTCCTTTCCTAGATCGATGAGATGGATGTCAGTGATGAAGATGAACGGCGTCGTTCAGGTAGAGACAGGTCAGGATCGCGAACACATAGGCCTGCAGGAAGGCGATCAGCAGTTCCAGGCCGGTGAACACGACGATGAAGGCGAGCGGCGCCCAGCCGCCGACGACGCCGAGCATCACCACGAAGCCGCCGAACACCTTCAGCATGGTGTGGCCGGCCAGCATGTTGGCGAACAGTCGGATCGACAGGCTGAACGGGCGGATGAAGTAGGAGATGATCTCGATCGGCACCAGCAGCAGGAGCAGGGCGAAGGGCACGCCCTTGGGCACGAATAGCGACAGGAAATGCAGGCCTTGCTTGGCGAAGCCGATGATGGTGACGCCTATGAACACGAAGGCGGCCATCGCGAAGGTGACGACGATGTGGCTGGTCGGCGTGAACGAGTAGGGCACCATGCCCAGCACGTTGCAGAACAGGATGAAGATGAAGAGCGTCAGGATGAACGGGAAGTACTTCTTGCCGCCGTCGCCGACATTGTCGCGCACCATGCCGGCCACGAACTCGTAGCCCAGCTCGGCGACGGATTGCAGGCGGCTGGGTACCAGCGCGCGTTGGCGCATGCCGTACACGAACACCGCCGTGGCCAGGATCACGGCGATCACCATCCAAGTCGCGGAATTCGTGAACGAGGCGTCGACGCCGAGAATCTTCAGGTGGAGCAGCCGCTTGATCTCGAACTGCTCCATCGGGCTGTGCATTTGGCCTACCTCGTCCCCACGTCGATCCCAATCAGCCGCTTCAAGGCAGGCGACGATCCCTGTCGCCTCCGTTCCCCGTGGCCGCGTCCCTCGAGTAGTCTCGAATGGCGCGCCAGGCGTTGTTGGCGCCGGCGACGAAGCCCAGAAGCAGGCCCATCACCAATCCATACGGCGTCCAACCCAGCCAGCGGTCGAGCCAATAGCCGAGGAAGCCCCCGACCAAAAGGCCCGCGATCATATCCACCAACACTCGATACGCAACGCCTGTCTGACGGTGCGACATTCCGCTGCTCGTGGCGCTTTTGCCGTCGCCCGGCCGCTGCTTGTCGACGGTGGCGCGCACGGCCTTGAGTTCGGCGTCGAGCTTGTCCAGACGTCGGCGGTCGCTTTCGGGATCAGGATGATTTGTCATATATATCAATATGTTATCAGGATCTACGCGCTCCGAATCTCAGTCCTTGAGCACGCTGAAGTTGGCGTCGCCGTCGCGCGCGACCTGCGGCACGAGATCGACCTCCCACTCGAGGTACTGCCGCATGGCGGCCTCGACATTATCTTTGAAGTCATAAGGCCGGTACCAGACATCGGTCGGCTGGTCGGCCATCCGCGTATGGCCGGTCTCGATCGCGAGCTTGGCATCGCGCCAGGCCTTCATGCCGCCCTCCAGCACCGCCACGGGACGGTCGCCTGCGACGTCGGCCGCCTCTGCCGCCGCCAGCGCTGCGATCTCGCCATCGGGCGAGACCAGAACGACTCGCTTGGCCCCCGCCTGCTTGGCCAGCATGTCGGGCACCGTCTTGCCGAGGTTGGCGCGCACGGCGAACCAGGCGCCCGGTATGTGGCCGTCGCGATAGCGCAGGCTGGTATCGAGATCGATCACCAGCGTCTCGGCCAGCGCCGCGCCGAGTGCGCTCGCCGTGACGGTTGCCGGCCGGGGCAGGGTGAAGCCGGCCGGGAAGCGCGGCTCGGCCTCGGTGGCGAGCTCGCCGGCTGCCGGCTTGTGATCGAGGACGTGGACGTCCTGCCAGCCCATCTGCGTCAGCCAATGCGCCGTCATGGTGGCGCGTACGCCGTCATTGTCGTGCAACACGACCATGGCGTTGCGTGCGCCGACATACTGGTCGGTCGTCTGCACGAGCTGGCCGCCGGCGGCATGGCGGAAGCCTTTGAGATGGCCCTGCGCATACTCCGCGGGATCGCGCACGTCGAGACGATAGAGTGGACCGCCGCGCGCCTCGAGCTCGGCGAGGCCCGACTTGTCGATCTTCCGGATGTTCATCTTGCGCGCGATGTTGGCCGCCGCGGTCTTCGCGAACTTGGCGGCGTCCGGTCCCTGCGCGCCGAAGCTCCGGGTTTCGCCGCGCGCGACTTTCAGGCCGGCAAGATGCCAGCCCATGGTGCCGTTCTTGAGCGCGATCACCTTGTTGGGCAGGCCAGCGTTGATCAGCGACTGCGCACCGATGATCGAGCGCGTGCGGCCGGCGCAGTTCACCACCACCAGGGTCGCCGGGTTGGGCGCCAGGTCCTTGACGCGATAGACCAGCTCGGCGCCCGGGCAGTCGATGCCGCCCGGGATCGACATGTTGTTGAACTCCGGCATCGGCCGCGAATCGAGGATCACCAGGTCGGTCTTGGCGTCGATCAGCTTCTGCAGGTCGGCAGCGTCGATGCGCGGCGTGTCGTTTTCGTGCTCGACCACCTCACCGAACGCCTTGCTCGGCACATTGACGCCGGTGAAGACCTCGTAGCCGGCATCGCGCCAAGCTTCGAGTCCGCCTTTCATGACGGCGAGGTCGCTGTAGCCCAACTGCGAGAGCCTGGCGGCGGCGCGGTTGGCGCGACCGGCCCATTGCGGGTCGGTGGTCCCGTCGCCGCTGTCCATCAGCACGATCCGGGTGTGCGGATCGGGCAGCAGGGCGAGCGCGCGCGGCTCCAGGCGCGACAACGGCAGGGGCGTGGCGAACAGGGGATGGCCCTGGGTCGAGAACTCGCCCTCCTCGCGCACGTCGAGGAAGGCGAAGATCTCGCCCGATTTCAGCATCGCCTTGACTTGGCCGACGTTGAGCAGCGGCGTCAGGATGCGGGCGCGCGCCATGAAGCGCTTGGCCAGTCCGGTCGTCATATCGACCGACACACGGTCGGGCAGATGCTCCAGGCTGAGGCCGTAGAAATGCAGATGCAGCGCGTCGCCCGACTCCGCCCCGGAAGCGATCGGCGTCTCGATGTGGTGGAAATCCTCGGGCAAGTAGCAGATGACGTCGCCGCGGCGCAGCGTCTTCTCCTTGGCCGGCGCTTCGCGCAACTGCACGAAGCCTTCGCGCGCGCCGTTGTCGAGGCGGTCGTAGACGACGTTGCGCTCGGCGCCGTGGACGCCGGCGATGATCGCCCATGTCGTGTGGTTGTGCGGCGGCACCTTCTTGCCGGCGCCGCCGGCCGAGGCGTAGAGCGCGAAGCGATGATCGGGGTCCTCGCTCAGCCGATAGATGCCGCCGTCGGCGCTCAATGGGAACTCGGCCTGCGGGAACAGCTCGGCGCGGCGCGCCAGCGACGACAACAGGCCGCCGATCTTCTCCAGGTTGGCCCGGGTGACGCCGCCGTTCTCGATGGCGCGCGCCTCGTCGACCAGTCGCCGCACGGCTGCGGCGCGTTCTTGATGCAGGGTCATGGGGTCCTCCGTTGCCGACCAGTATAGCCAACCGGCGCTTGTCGCCCCATGGTCACAGCCACTACGGTATCGCCATGAAACAGATCGTGCCGATCGTCCTGTTGGGGGCGGTGACGATGCTGGCGGCGGGAGCCCTGGCCCAGACCCAGACCAAGCCGCCCAAGCAACCGGCGCCCGCTGCCAAGCCTGCAGCGGCGACCGCCAATCGACCGGCGACGGCCAGGCCGCCGGGTGCGCATCCCACCATCGTGCCGCGCCGGCCGGTCTTCGTGCCGCCGCCGCCGGTGATCGAGCTCGACGAGATTGCCGTCGTCGGCGATCTGCCCACCGTGCTCGACGGCGACGACCGCGACCGCTATCGCCGCATCTTCCAGGCCCAGGCCGGCGGCCAGTTCGCCCAGGCCGACGCCGAGCTGGCGCAGCTCAAGGACAAGACCCTGCTGGGCTATGTCGGCGCCCAGCGCCTGCTCAATCCCGGCTATCCAGCCAAGTTCGCCGAGCTCGCGGCCTGGCTGCAGGAGTACAACGACCATCCCGATGCGCCAGCGGTCTACAAGCTCGCCGTGGCGCGCCGCACGCCGGGCTCGGGCGAGATCACGCCGGCAAGCTTCGTCGGCTTCACCCAGGGTTCGCCTTCCTTCGCCGCCGCCCGCACGGTGCGCGGCGCCGATGCCGCGCAAGCCGCCGATTTGCGGGCCCGCCTGCAGCACATGGCCGACGACGGCGGCTTCAACGCCGCCTTTGCACTGCTCGACCGCAAATCGACGGTCGATGTGCTGGGTCCGCAAGAGGTCGAGCTGTGGCGCGGCCGCATGCG
>VGCQ01000209.1 GCA_016870055.1 Alphaproteobacteria bacterium
CCGCGCGCCGCGGCGAGGCCCGCCGGCCCGGCGCCGACCACCAGGACATCGCAGGCGACTTCCTCGGCCGGGCCAACCGGCTCGGCTTTGCCCGGCAGCGCCGTCGGCGAGGAGCGAACGTCCAGCCCGGCGACAGCCTTGGTCAGGCAAGCCCGCTGGTTTGGCCGGCCATCGACCGTCACCAGGCAATCGAAGCATACGCCCATGCCGCAGAACGGACCGCGCGGCGCCCCCGACCGGGCCTGCCGCACGGCGACCACGTCGGCAGCGGCCAGGGCCGCGGCGATCGTCTCGCCCTCCAGCGCCTCGATCTCGCGGCCGTCGAAGCGAAAATGGACCGGCCGTCCGGCCGGGCGCATGTCGGGGTGCTTCAGGCGCATGGCAAAAGGTTTACAATGAGGTGGGCTGTGGGAACACTGGCAACAACCACGGCTTCACCCTTCGAGGCGCCACGCCTTGCGGGGTTCCTCGGGACGAGGCCGTGGCGACGAGACTGCCGCCGATAGGAGCAAGACATGAAAAGGTTTCGCGGCACTTACACCGTCATGATCACACCCTTCACCGCCGACGGCCGCAAGGTCGATGAGGCCGCCTTGAAGCGGCTGGTCGACTTCCAGATTGCCGAGGGCATCCACGGCCTGATCCCGCTCGGCAGCACCGGTGAATTTCTGAGCGTGACGCCCGACGAGCGGCGCCAGATCGTCGAGGTCGTCGTCAAGCAGGCGGCCGGCCGGGTGCCGGTGCTGATCGGCACCGGTGCGGAATGGACCGACGAGGTGGTGCGCACCAGCCGCGAGGCCGAATCGATGGGCGCCGACGGCGTGATGATCATCCCGCCTTTCTACAGCGTGCCGACCGACGACGAGCTCTACGCCCACTACAAGAAGGTGTCGGACGCGATCTCCATCCCGGTCATGGTCTACAACAACCCGGCAACGGCCAATGTCGACATGATGCCCGAGCTGATCGCGCGGCTGGCCCAGATCCCGAACTGCCAGTACGTCAAGGAATCGACCCTTGATCCGACGCGCGTGCGCGACATCATTCGTCTCGCCGGCGACAAGATGACAGTGTTCGCAGGCGTGCTGGGCTACGAATCGTTCTGGCTGGGCGCCGAGGGCTGGGTCGCCGTCTGCTCCAACGTGATCCCGCGCTGGTCGGCGCAGCTCTTCGAGCTGGTCGCCGACAAGCGCGACATGGATGCGGCCCTCGCTCTCTACAAGAAGATGACGCCGCTGTTGTGGTGGGTCGGCGGCCCTCGCTACGTCTCGGGCACGAAAGCCTGCTTCGAGATGATGGGCATGGACATGGGACCGCCGCGCGCGCCGCGTCTGCCGCTGCCCGAAATGCAACGCCCCGCATTGCGCGAGGTGCTGCGCCAGATGGGTGTGCTTGGCGAGGAGCGCAAGCGAGCCTAGAGCGGACCGCGGGCCTCCAGGCCCGCATCTTCGCTTTCAGCGACATGAGCGGGCCTGGAGGCCCGTGGTCCAGGAGATCAATGATCGTCGCGGGCCAACTGCTTGTCGGCGGTCGCGCCGTAAGCCTTGCCGTAGTAGGCCTCGATGCGGCGCTGCACGAAGTCCCAGCAGGTGGTCATGCAGAGATAGATGATGGCCACCACCATGAAGACTTCCAGCACCTGGAATTTCTGCTGCATCAGGATCTGGCCGCGCCGCAGCACCTCCTCCATGGAGATCACCGAGGCGATCGACGTGGTCTTGAGCAGTCCGTTCACCGAGTTGCCGAGCGGCGGGATGATGACGCGCAGCGCCTGCGGCAGCACGACCAGGCGAAACGCCTGATAGGGCTTCAGCCCCAGCGCGCGCGCCGCCTCGGTCTGGCCCTTGGCGACCGACAGGATGCCGCCGCGCAGGATTTCCGACAGATAGGCCGCCTCGTTGAGGGCAAGGCCGATCACCGCCGATTCGAGCACCGTGAAGCGCACCAGGCCGAGTTGCGGCAGGCCGGTGTAGATGATGATGAGCTGCACCAGGAGCGGCGTGCCGCGGAAAATCCAGACATAGCCCTGCGAGGCCCGCGACAGCACCTTGTGGCGGCTGAGCCGCATGACGGCGAGCAGCAGCCCGACCATGCCGCCGAGAACGAGCGTGCTGATCGTGAGCGCGATCGTCCACAAGGCGCCTTCGAGCAGGTAGAGATTGGTGAAGTAGCTCCAGAAGCCTTCCCAATTCCAGACTTTCATTCTCAGTCTCCTTCCTCCCAGCGCGAAGCGCGGGGAGGTGTCGCGTCCTACGCGACGGAGGGGTCATGAGCATCGGCGCGGCCGCTCATGACCCCTCCGCCCTCGTCAGACGAGGGCACCTCCCCTTCGCAGGGTCCGCGAAGGGGAGGACAATGAAAGCCGTTATGCCGGCCCGGGGCCTTTGATGGAGAAGGTCGGCTCGTCGATCTTGAGCACGCCGTACTGATCCAGGAGCTTGTCGTAGTAGCCATCCTTCCTGACCGCGTTCAATGCGCCGACGACCGCCTCAGCGAGCGGCTTGTTGGCCAGCGCGAAGCAGGCGGTTTGCGGGAAGACGCCGCTGATCGCCCGCGTGAAGTCGCCGCGGTTCTGCATGAACATCGCCGTCGCATCGATGCTGGTGGCGGCGTCGGCCTGGCCAGCACGCAAGGCCTGAAAGGACTCGGCGAAGTTGTTGAAGGTGAGCACGTTGATGGGCTTCAGCCCCTTCTTGACCACCATGTCGGAGACCTCGCGGGTGCGGCGCTCCTCGATGCCGCCGAGCTCGACCGAGACGCGCCGGCCGGCGAGATCGTCGATCGTCTTCAGTCCCAGCGGATTGCCCTTGGCGGCGAGGAAGCTCACCGCCGCCTGCTCGTAGGGGATCATGTACATCAACTTGGACCGTTCCTCGGTCCAGAAGATGCCGGTGTTGATCATGTCCCAGCGCTTGGCAGCGAGGCCCGGGATCATGGTGGCGAACTCGGTGCGGATGTACTCCGGGGCCAGGCCCAGCTTCTTGCAGCACTCGTTGGCCAGCTCGACCCGCATGCCCTTGAGCTCGCCCTTGTCGTCGACGAACTGCAGCGGCGGCAGCGTCGGGTTGATCGACATGACGAGGGTGCCCGCCTTGATGATGTTGGGCGGCGCGATCTTGGGCTGAGCACGTAGTGCGGTTGGCATCGCAGCCGTTGCGCTCGCTGCAGCGCCCGCCTGCAACAGCCCGCGGCGGCGAATCTTGACGTCGGCAAAGCTCGTCATGGCAGTCCCTCTTGTTTGGCCCCCTTGAAGACGAGCAATTTTGACGCCGAACTCGGGCTTTGTCCCGTACCCGATTCAAGTCGTGCCGCACCAACCGGCGATTACCGCCGCCACGACTTTCACCGCTCGCAAGTAGTCTTCGAGATCGACCCATTCGTCAGTCAGTCCGTTCTGGGTGAGATCACCGCCCAAAGGGCCCAAGCCGACTGTGGGAATACCGGCCTGCAGGATCGGGTTGCGGATGTCGCTGGCGGTATGCAGCGGATTGACGTGCGGCGCCTGGCCTGTGACCTCGCCGACCGCGGCGGCGACGACCCGATAGAGCGGATGGTCGGCCGGCGTTTCCGCACCGGTCACGCCCGACACGAACTCCAGCCGAGGCGGATGCTGTCGCAACCAATCGTCATTGGCCGCGGCTTCGTGCACTGCTGCTTCGATGGCCGCCCGAATCTGCGGGATCGTTTCGGGTGGCGGAAACGACAGCGATCCCGCCAGCACGGCGTGCGATGGGATGCGGGCGTAGACGCCGTCTTGGCCGGCCGCGACGTGCGAAACGAGGAGGTTGGTCGACCGACCGATCGCCCCGTGCAGCAGAGCATGGCGGACAGTGGAGCGCTTGGCGTCGAGAGCCAGCAACGCGCGGTGGATCGACGAGAGCTTGTCCAATGGATTGACCGCCGTGTGGGCGAAGGCGGTGTGGCTGATCTCGTTGGTGTCGGGCGGCCGCCCATCGACGGTGATACGAAACTCCAGCAGACCCGAGGCGAAAGCCTTGATCTCGCGCAGGCCGACACCGGATTCGGCGGGATGGAGATAGACCGCTGCGTCGGCGTGCAGCCCGCCATGCAGCAGAGCCGAAACGCCGCGCGCATGCCGCTTGCTGGGCGTGCTGGCGAGGATGACGTCACCCGCTGGTGCGCGACCCGCTTCCAGCATCGCCCGCAGCCCTTCGACCAGAAGCGCCACGCCGGAAAGATCGTCGGCGACGCCCCAACCATGGATGCGGCCATGCTCGACGGTGCCTGCGAAGGGATCGCGCTTCCACCGCTCGACGCCGCGGACTGGCTCGCTGTCGGGATGGGCAAACAGGATCAGGCGGCGCCCCTTGCCGTGGCCCCTGAACGTGGCGACGACGCTCTCTCGCTCCTCGGCATCGATCGCCTGGCCACCGGCGAACTCCGCCACCATGGGCACGTCGGCCGGCCGGTAGCGCACGGTCTCGACGCGGCAACCCAGCGACTGCGCCGCCTCCGCCACCAGGTGCTGCACCGCGGTCTCACCGTCGCGCTGGGCTTGGATCAATGCCCGCAGGAATCCCACAGCGTCGGTCATCAGATCACCACCCGGGCAAATCGCCGGCGCAGGACGCGCATCAGGCTGAAAGTCGTATAGTCGACCGGATCGCCGTCCGGCGCCACGGTGCGGCCGCCGAGCATCAGCGCCGCACGACCCGGCGCCGCCAGGATTTCAAGCTCATGCGCCGTCTCCGAGATCGCGGGATCGGCGACCAGCTCGGCTTCGGTGGCGTCGAGCCCGAGGCCGGCCAAAGCCACACCGACCGATGTGTTGAGATTGTTGGGCAGCCGACGCGCCACCTCGCGCACGCTGCCCTTGAAGAAGACCCGTCGGTCGCGAATCGATGCCAGGTCGGCGAGCGCCGCCGCCGGTGTAAGCCGCCACATCGCCGGTGACTTCACCTGACGATAGACGACGCGTTGCAATCCCTCCTCGCGGGCGGCGGCCAGCAGATCGAGCGTGCCGACAGCGCCCGGCGCGACCTCCAGGCGACCTGGACCTTTCTCGGCGGCAGCCAACAGCCGGCACTCGACCTCCGGATCGGCGAGCGCGGTGAGCGACAGCGGCACGAGGTCGATGCCGGCAGCCAGCACGGCAGGACCATGGCCGATCAACGCTTGCCGAGACGCGCACTCGACAACGACCGCGGGCTTGCGGGCGATCAAGTCGTCGAGCGTCGCGCAGATGGCGCCGGCATCCTCGGCCGACGCCGGCGGCGAGCGGGCGAGGATCGCCGCGCCGGGCAGTCGCGCCGCAAGCCGCCGACCGATCCGGCCGAAGCCGATGATGCCGTAACTCACCGTCACGAAGGAACGACGAAGCCGTAGCGCTTGTTCGACGGATCGCGCCCTTGCCGTTCGCAGTCGGTCTTGAGAGCAGCGAAGCGATCGTCGCGCCATGCCGCCTTCTTCAGTTCGTAACGGTACATCTTGGCCGAGTTCTCGCCGAAGATGGCGCGCTTGACCGGCCCGTCGGGCGGCCCCAGCTCGGCGAAACCGAACTTCCTGCGCATGTCTTCCGGGATCTCGAGCCGCCGCAGCGCCTCGATCTGCCATTGCGGCGCGCCGGTCCATACCGCGTCGGTGCCCCACACGACATGGTCGGCGCCCAACCCCTTGACCAGCATGCCCATCAGGGCAGCGCACAGGCGCGGCTCGGTCACCGTCGTCTGGGCGAAGATCTGGCCCAGATCGGCATAGACGTTGCTGACGCCGTACTTGGCCGGAATTTCGGCGAGGTCGCTGGTCCATTCGACGCGGCCGGTCTTCTCGAACTGCTCGTAGCCGCCGACCGACGCTCCCGGTGCGCCCGTCCAGCGGAAGGCCGAGTGATAGATCACGAAGCGGATCTGCGGCCAGTCCTTGGCGGCGCGCCCGACATCGTCGACCGCTGCGTAGGGCGTGAGATGCGGCCAGCGCCTCTCGAGCGACGGCGGATAAAGGCCCTTGTGCACGCAGACGATGTCGTGACCCGCCTTCACGATCTTCTCGTAGAACGGATAGAGCAGCTTCTCGTCGTCCATGCGCCACGGGTGGCGGGCAAGGTCCTTGTTGGTGTTGTCGCCCACCGTGTAGCCCTTCCACGAATCGGGCTTCAGCGTGGCGATGCACTTGTCGACCTCTTCCATCCAGCCATCGCTGCCCGGCATGAAGATGGCGTGCGACAGCAGGCGCCGCGACCCGGCGGCGGCGTTCACCTTGGCGCGCGCGTCGGCCTTCATCTCGTTGGTCAGGAACCAATCGCGCGGATCCTCCGAGCCCGAACCGCTGATCAGCGCCACCTTGGTGTCGCTGTCGAGGAAGATCTCCTTGAACCAGTTGGGATACTTCAGGTCGTCCAGCGTCTGCGGCTTGCCGACCAGCTCGGGGTTCCAGCCGGCCTTGCCGACCGCCTCGCGGCTGCGCACGAAGCCTTCCAGGCGCGTATCGTCGCGCAGGAAGTGGGTGTGCACGTCCATGATGAACTGGTCCTTCAGTCCATCGGCGCGCGCCTGGGCGAGGTCGACGCTCTTGGCCTCGGCGGGCGAGGCGCCATAGAGCGGACCGTAAACCTCGTTCATGGCGACGAACGCCGTCGCCATGCCGGCCGCGGTCTGGAAAAAGCGGCGACGCGACAGGCCGTTGCTCCTGCCGTACTGCTCGCCCAGCGCGTTCATGCGCGCCTCGACCTTGCGCTGCCGCTCGGTCTGCGGCATCGGCATGAACTCGTCGCTCGACACGACCTGGGTCGGCACCGGCGTGGGATCGGCAGCCAACCGCGCCGGGGCGAGGCTTTCCCGTTCGTCGTCGCTCAGCATGCCCATGGCGTTCTCTCCGGCGTTAGCGGAACCGCGGCATCACCTGGGTCCAGAATCGCTCGATCGACTTCATCAAGATCGGGTGCGGAACCAGAGCATTGTAAGTGTAGCAGAACACCCAATCGACGGGCTGGCGTTTCTGTTGGGTTTCCATGGCGCGCAGCACGGTGTCGACGGTGCCGACATAGGCATAGCCCATGGCGATCACCTCCTGCGGCGTCGGGAACTTGCCGGTAGTGGGATCCTGCATGCCGCGGCGAAAGCCGAACGGCTCGAACCAGGCGCGGCCGGAGAACTGGCCGGAATCGCGCCACAGTGCCATCGCTTCCTCGTCGCTGTCGGCGATGATGACGTCGCGCAGCACGCCGACGCCTTGGCCCCTGGGCTTGCCCGAGACCTCGGCATAGACGCTGTAGAGCTTCTCCTCGTAGACCGGCAGCATCGGCGGCAGGATCGGCGTCACGCATTCCTTGGCACAGAAGCGCACGGTGTTCTCCGAGCTGGCGAAGGGCTGGAACAACGGCGGGTGCGGCTTCTGCAACGGCTTGGGCACCACGCCGACCGAGGTCAGGATGCCGCCCTTGACGCCTTTGCCCCACTTCTCGGTGGTGTCGAGCGTCCACGGCGTGGGTCCAGCCGGCACCTTCCAGAACTTGCCGTCGAAGGTCAGCATCTCCTCGGTCCAGCACTTCTTGACGATGCAGAAATTCTCCTCGAAGGCCAGCCGGTTGGCGTTGTCGATCTCGTCGTGCTGGTTGGGCAGCGCACCATGGATGCCGTGCGTCTGTTGCGCCATGACATCGACCCAGCGCCGCTGGTAACCACGTGCGAAGCCGGCATTGGCGCGCCCACCCGTCATGTGGTCGAGCATGGCGATGTCTTCGGCGACGCGGATCGGATTGGCCGCCGGCAGCACGATGCCGAGCTGGCCGACACGGATCCGCTTGGTCTGCATCGCGAAGTAGAGATCGAGCAGCACCGGGTTGTTGGACAGCTCGAAGCCTTCGATGTGGAAGTGATGCTCGGTGAAGCTCACCGAATCGTAGCCCAGCTCGTCGCCCAGCCTGATCTGCTCGGTGAGCTCGCCCAGCATGCGCTGGTAGAAGTGGGGGTTCATGCCCGCCATGCCCTTTTCGATCTCGGCGCGGCTGGCGATGGTCGGCAGGTAGAACAGCGAGGCCTTCATCTACTTTCCCTTTGGCGTGGCAGCCACACCCGGCGTGTGGTTGAGGATGGAGCGAGTGAGGCCGCCGTCGACCACCAGCGCCTGGCCGGTGATGTAACTGGCGGCAGGGCTCAACAGAAACGCGACGACATCGGCGATGTCTTCCGGCTTGG
This sequence comes from Alphaproteobacteria bacterium, assembly GCA_016870055.1. Lineage (GTDB taxonomy): Bacteria > Pseudomonadota > Alphaproteobacteria > Reyranellales > Reyranellaceae > Reyranella. The sequence goes on from VGCQ01000209.1 coordinate 8,154, forward strand.
CGACGCGACCGAGCGGCACCAACTTGGCGCGAGCGCGCGCCAGCTTGCGCTGACGGTAGATCGCATCGGTCATCGAGGTGTGCACGAAGCCCGGACACACGGCGTTGGCGCGAATGCCGTCGGCCGCCCATTCCATGGCCATCATCTCGGCGAGCATGATCAAGGCAGCCTTGGTCGGGCTGTAGGCGCCGGTCGGAAGCTGCGGCATGACGCCCGACATCGAGGACATCATGACGACGGCGCCCCTCGACTTCTTGAGGTGCGGGTAGGCGGCCTTGGCGAGCAGCCAGTTGGCGCGCAGGTTGAC
>VGCQ01000210.1 GCA_016870055.1 Alphaproteobacteria bacterium
CGACAGCCGGCCGATCGACACCGGTCCCTGCGCGGTGACGAAGCCGAGCAGCGAGAACTGCGAGATCTTGAGTCCGGTCGGCGCGAGATGCCGGCTGTAGATCTGGCTCACCCGGCGCGCCGCACCGCGCACGCGAAAGCAGGTGCAGTCGAGGGGCGACAGGCGCGGCTGGGACATGGCTGCAAGCTTAAGGCCGGCGCTTGCGCCAGCCAAGCGTAAATGTGTATATGCACGGGAATTGCGATCCTGCGGAGCAGCCGATGAGCGGAGCGGATTACGGCGTGGTGCCGATCGCCGAGGCGCGGACGATGGACGGCATGGCCCTGTTCGAGAGCTTCCTCGACGGCCGCTTCCCGCGACCGCCGATCTTCAAGGCGCTGGGCATGGCGATGCTCGAGGCCGAGCGCGGCCGCGTCGTGTTCGGCTACACGCCGATGCTCGAGCATTACAATCCCCTGGGCTCGGTCCATGGCGGCATCGCCGCCACCCTGCTCGACTCGGTGATGGGCTGCTGCATCCACACCACGCTGCCGGCCGGCCAGGCCTACACCACGGTCGAGATCAAGGTGAACTACGTGCGCGCCATGACCGACAAGACCGGCCCGGTGCGCGCCGAAGGCAAGGTGATCAATGTCGGCGCGCGCATCGCCACCTCCGAGGGCCGGCTGTACGACGGTGCCGGCAAGCTCTTGGCGCACGGCACGACGACCTGCCTGGTTTTCGCGATCTGACGGCGGCGGCGGTGGTCGTCTGTACGATTGACGTACATCGTCACGGCGCTATGCTGACGGATGATTTTGAGCTACGGGACAGGCCGACCAGGCAGTTTGCCAATGGTGAGTTTGTCCGCCAGTTTCAGGGTTTCGAGCGTCAGGCGAGCAAGCGGCTCTACATACTGGCCGCCGCCACGTCGCTTCCGATTTGGCGGCCCTGCCGAGCAACCGCCTGGAGACGCTGCGGGGAGACAGGGTCGGGCAGTACTCGATCCGGATCGATCGGCAATGGCGGATTTGCTTCGAATGGCCATCGGGTGCTGCAGGGCCGTCGAATGTCGAAATTGTCGACTATCACTGATGTTGGATAGACCATGCGTAGACCTCCCATCCATCCCGGCGAAATCCTGGCTGACGAGCTCGACGAGATCGGCGTGACGCCGACCGAGTTGGCACGCCAGATCGGGGTGCCGCCCAACCGCATCTCCCAGATCGTGCAGGGCAAGCGGGCGATCACCGCCGATACCGCCCTGAGGCTCGGTCACTGGTTCAAGTCGAGCGCCGAGTTCTGGCTCAATCTTCAGGCGAGCTACGATTTGCGCGTGGCGGCCGACCAAGCCGGTGGCGCACTTGCCCGATTGCCGAGACGGCCCGGGATGGCCGGCCGTTCCAGGCAGCGCCTTTCCGCCTGATGCCGCTACCACGGGCCGCCCGCGTCGAGCTTCCACCATGTCCCAAGCCGCCGCCGAGCAAAGGATCCTCCGGCTGTCGATCGGCGTCACCGTCGTGGTCGCCGCGTCCGGCGTGCTGTTAGGCCTGTTGTCGGGCTCGATGGCGATCCTGTTCGACGGCATGTTCGCGCTGATCGACGCCGCCATGTCGGGCCTGGCGCTGTTCGCCTCGCGGCTGGTCGGCAGCAACGCCACCAGCCGGCGCTTCCAGTTCGGCTACTGGCATCTCGAGCCCATGGTGCTGGCCTTCAACGGCGGCATGCTGATGCTGCTGTGCTGCTATGCCTTCTTCAACGCGGTGGCGAGCCTGCTGGGCGGCGGCCGCGCGCTCGCCTTCGACTGGGCGATTGCCTACGCTGCCGCGGTCTCGCTGGTCGCCGTCGCCATGGCGGCCTATGTCGCGCGCGCCAACCGGCGCATCGGCTCGGATTTCGTGCGGCTCGACACCCAGAGCTGGCTGATGTCGGCGGCGATCAGCGCCGCCCTGCTGGCCGCCTTCGCGATCGCCTGGCTGCTCGACGGCACGGCGTGGCGTCATCTGACGCCCTATGCCGATCCGGCGGTGCTGGCGCTGCTCGCCGCCGTGCTGGCCTTCGTGCCGATCGGCATCGTGCGCAAGGCGCTGCGCGACATCCTCCTGATCACCCCGCCCGAGCTCGACGCCCATGTGCGCCGCGTCATGGACCGGACGGCGCCGCGTCACGGCTTCACGACCTACACCAGCTATGTCGCCCAGGTCGGCCGTGCGCAGTTCATCGAGATCCACATCGCCGTGCCTGCCGGTATGCGCCTCGACAATGTCGCCACCGCCGACGCCATCCGCCGTGAGATCGCCGATGCCATCGGCGGCGAGGGGCCGCAGCGCTGGCTCACCATCGACTTCACCGCCGATCCGCGCTGGCTGTAGCCTCGGCGGTGCGGGCCCTTGCCGCATTTGACCTTTTGCCGGGAAACTCCCATGTCAGGGCGTCAGGGACCAGCGATGTACACAGCCTCAACCCGTGCCATTGAAGTGACCGTGCGGCCGCAATATCTGCCCGACCAGTCGGATCCGGCGAAATCGCAGTTCGTCTGGGCCTACCAGGTCCGCATCGAGAACAAGGGCGATGTCGCTGTGCAGTTGCACAGCCGGCACTGGAAGATCACCGATGCGCTGGGCCGCCTGCAGGAGGTCAAGGGCCCGGGCGTGGTCGGCAAGACGCCGCTGCTGCGCCCCGGCGAGATGTTCGAGTACACTTCCGGCACGCCGCTCTCGACGCCTTCCGGCTTCATGGGCGGCACGTATCAGATGGTGAGCGAGACGGGCGACAAGTTCGACATCGTGATCCCGACTTTTTCGCTCGACCTGCCGAGCACCGAGCGCCGGCTGAACTGAGGGAACCGACATGAACAGGATGCTGAAGAAGAGCGAGCTGGTGTCGCTCGCCACCGGGATCGCCCGGCCGTCGCGCGAGGAGGCCGAGGCCGCGGTGCGCACGCTGATCCGCTGGGCCGGCGACGATCCCGACCGCGAAGGCCTGGTCGGCACGCCCGACCGCGTGGTGCGCGCCTACGAGGAGTTCTTCCGCGGCTACGACGAGGATCCGCGCGAGATGCTGCAGCGGACCTTCGAGGAGGTCGAGGGCTACGACGAGGTCGTGGTGCTGCGCGACATCCGGCTGGAATCGCACTGCGAGCACCACATGGTGCCGATCATCGGCCGCGTCCATATCGGCTACCTGCCCGACAAGCGCGTGGTCGGCATCAGCAAGCTCGCCCGCGTGGTCGACGCCTATGCCCGCCGCCTGCAGATCCAGGAGAAGCTCACGGCGCAGATCGCCAACACCCTGCAGGAGGTCCTGCAGCCGCGCGGCGTCGCCGTGGTGATCGAGGCGGCGCACCAATGCATGACCACCCGCGGCGTGCACAAATCCGACGTCGCCATGGTGACCAGCCGCATGCTCGGCGCCTTCCGCGACAACGGCGAGACCCGCCGCGAGTTCCTCACCATGATCGGCCGGACCTCGGTGTAGTTTCATCGGACCGCGGGCCTCCAGGCCCGCTCGTGACTCATGAAGGCGGGCCTGGAGGCCCGCGGTCCGGAAGAGCAAGGAGCCTCATGCCAGGAGAGATCGTCGGATCGGTCGAGATGTTGCGCCGCCTGGTGGCGTTCGACACCACCTCGCGCAACTCCAATCTCGCGCTGATCGAGTATGTGCGGACCTACCTCGCCGATCACGGTATCGCCGCCAAGCTGGTGCCGAGCGAGGACGGCACAAAGGCCAATCTCTTCGCCACCGTCGGGCCGAACGTGAAGGACGGCGTCGTGCTGTCGGGCCATACCGACGTGGTGCCGGTCGACGGCCAGCCGTGGGACAGCGATCCCTGGACGCTGACCTTGAAGGACGGCAAGTACTACGGCCGCGGCACCTGCGACATGAAGGCGTTCTACGCCATCGCGCTCGCCATGCTGCCCGAGTTCAAGAACGCCAAGCTGAACAAGCCGATCCACTTCGCGCTGTCCTACGACGAGGAGGTCGGCTGCATCGGCGCCCATGCGCTGGCCGCCCGCATGGCGGCCGAGGTGCCGCGGCCGCGCGCCATCGTGATCGGCGAGCCGACCATGATGACGGTGGTGCATGCCCACAAGGGCGCGCAGATCTACGTGACGAAGTTCACCGGCTTCGAGGCCCATTCCTCGATGACCCATCTCGGCGTCAGCGCCATCCATTTCGCCGGCGAGTTCGTGCATTGGCTGAACACCGTGCAGGACGAGCTCGACGCCGCGGCGCCGAGCAAGAGCGAGTTCATGCCGCCCGCCGCCACCTTCAATGTCGGCACCATCGTCGGCGGCACGGCGGGCAATATCCTGGCCCGCGACTGCGAGGTGCTGTGGGGCTATCGCGAGCTGCCGACCGAGCCGCTCGACAAGCTCGGCAAGCGCGCGATCGCCTGGCTGGAGAGCGAGCTGCTGCCGCGGATGAAGGCCAGGCATCCCGCCGCCGCCATCGCGACCGAGCTGCGCTCCTCGACGCCCGCCTTCTCAGCCGCCGGCAACGACGAGGCCAAGGCGCTGGCCGCGACCTGGTCGGGCTCCAACACCGTGGGCAGCGTGGTCTACGCCACCGAGGCCGGCATCTTCGCCAAGACCCTGGGCGTGCCGACCGTGATCTGCGGCCCCGGCGACATCGCCCAGGCGCACCAGCCCAACGAATACATCCTCGCCTCGCAGATCGAGGGCTGCGAGGCCTTCATGCGGCGCATGGTCGAATGGTGCTGCCGGCCGTAGCGCCGGCGGCGGCGGTCACAGCAGCAGCCCGCCGGCGTGGATGCGCACGATCAGGTCGTTGTAGTCGCGATCGGAGAAGCCGCCGGTCACCAGCACGTCCTCGACGCCGTAGGTGACGCCCTGGCCGCCGTTGCCGTACGCCACGATCTGCGTCGCGCCGCCTGGATTGGCCGCCGCGTAGGACGAGTAGAGTTGCGCCGGATCGTTCTGCACCAGCACCAGCAGGCCGTAGTTCTTGGCGTCGTCGAGCGGCAGGGTACCGAGCGTGGCTTGCTGGCCGTAACCCGGCAGCCGGTCGGGGCCGAGCGCCAGGCCGGCCGCCTTGGCGTTGGCCAGTGCTCCCGCCAAATATCCGGCATCGCCCGGCAACAGCGTCTGGCCGCCGACCGTGATCTTGCCGGTCGCTGCATCGGCTTCGTAGAAGGCGAGCCCGTTGTCGTAGGCGGCGAGCCGCCTCACCGTCACCACCACGTCCTCGGCAATGCTGGCGTTGGCGATGGCGCGGCTGCCGCCCAGGGTGAAGGCCGCCTGATAGCCGCCCTGGAAGGTGGCGAGTGCGCTGTTGCCGTCGACCTCGAGTGAACTGAGCGTGAGCGGCAGGACGCCGTCGAGCGCCGCGGTCGGCAGCCACACGCCACGGCCGAGCGAAGTCGGCGCACCGGCGATGCTGCCCAGCGCCTGGCCCTCCGAGGCGAGCCAGTCGCTGCCGAGCGCGCCGTCATAGGCGAGCGCGTGGTCGCTGCGGCCCGCGGCCAATGACAGGACGGTGGTCGTCTGGCCGTTGGCCAGCGACAGCAGACCGAACGTCACCAGCCCGCCGAGGTCGTCGGCGCGGGCCGCCACCAGCGGCGTCGACTGTGCGAAGGCGAGCGTATTGGCGGTGGTGGCAAAGCCCTGCAGAAGGGTGGTGTTGATCGACGACAGGCCGTCGATCGTGGTGTTGGACAGCAGCGGGAACACCAGACCGGTCGGATAGACGACGCCGTTGGTGTCGGTGTACTGGCTGGGATCGAAAAAGAGCGGCACACGCGGCCAGGCGCCGTAATTGTCGTGCACCGTCCCGAGATAGGAGATCAGCTCGTCGAACAGCTGCACGATCTCGCTGCCGGGCTTGGTCGAGTCCCACACCGGCTGCAGCGAGCCCCACAGGTTCTGCCACAGATTGTTGACGTAGAGGATGTCGCCGTAGGTGATGACGCCGCCGATGTCGCTGCCGAAGGCCGCCCACTCGTTGAGAAGCGGGTAGGCCTTGAACGGGCTGCCGGCGTTCAGCGTGTCGTTGGCCAGGAACTTCGGCCCGAAATTCACGTAACCCTGGTCGTTGCCGAACGAGATGTTGCCGTCGAGCTCGAGGAAGCGGCTGCCGCCGTCGGTGTAGAAGACGTTGCCGGCTGCCCCCGGGTGCTTGTCGCGGGCGACGTTGCGGGCGATCAGCGTGCCGTTCAGCCCGTCGTTGGGATTGCCGTCCTGGAAGCCGGTCGTGTAGATCGCGCCGCCGGTGTCGGTCCACGCGCACGGCCGACACACGCGGCCCAAGCGCGGATCGCAGCTGACCCGCACGCCCCCACTTCGCGTGTCGATGGCCTCTATCTCGGCGAGAGGCCGGCCGCCACGCTTGCGGCGATGTCGGGCGCGACGCTGGCTGCGATGCTCGCCGCAAGACTCGCGGCCTCGCTGGGCGACAGGCTCGCGATCAAGCTGGCGGCGACGCTGGCGGCATCGCTTGGCGAGAGGCCGGCGGCCAGGCTCGCGGCCAGGCTTGCCGCCGCGCTCGCCGGGAGGCGGGCGGCAAGACTCGCGGCCAAGCTCGCCGCTTCGACGCGCGACACACCCGCCGCCAGGCTGGCGGCGACGCTGGCGGCATCGCGCGGCGACAGGCTCGCGGCTAGGCTGGCCGCGAGGCTCGCTGCATCGGCCGATGGCAGGTTGGCCGCGATGCTGGCGGCAACGCTGGCCGCGACGCTCGCCGGCAGGTTGGCGCTCAAGCTGGCCGCCAGGCTCGCCGCGCTGGCCGGCGACAGGCTTGCCGCCAGGCTGGCGGCCAGGCTCGCCATGTCGCGGCTCGGCAGCATCGCCACCAGGCTCGCAGCGTCGGCCGGCGAAATCCCGACAGACCGCTTTACCGCGCGCACGGCGCTCTTGGATTGTGCAGGCTTGCTTCCCCTTCTGGCCTTGGCCATGTCAGCTTCCTAAAAAAGGGTAGCCGTCCAGCATGCGAGCGGGGAATACGGCGGTCAAGCGCATTTTGGATTCAGGATTGCAACCCTGAGTGCCGGAATCGCCCCCGTTTCCACGGAGCGGTCCGCACAGTCCTTGACCCCGCGCGTGGTCCGGGCAGGCTGCGCGCACCCGACTCCCGCCAGCCATGCCACCGACCGTCCGCCTCAATCCGCTGCCCATCCTGATCGGCGCGTCCGTGATGATGAGCCTCGCCATGGGCATGCGGCAGTGCCTGGGCCTGTTCCTGCCGCCGATGAGCCGCGCCTTGGAGCTGTCGGCTTCGGACTTCACCTTCGCCATCGCCGTCCAGAACATCGTCTGGGGTCTCGCCCAGGCGCCGCTCGGCGCGGTCGCCGACCGCTGGGGCCTGCGCCCGGTCATGGTGCTCGGCGCCGTGGTCTATGTCGCGGCCATGGCGGTCATGGCCGCCGCCACCGGCCTTGCGACGCTGATCCTGGCGCAGGCCCTGATCGGCGTCGGCATCGCCTGCACCGGATCGTCGCTGGCGATGACCGCCACGGCGCGCGCCGCCTCGCCCGAACGGCGCAGCGTCGTGCTGGGCATCGTCGGCGCCTTCTCGTCGGTCGGCACGCTGGTGATCGCGCCGGCGCTGCAGGCGCTGCTCGGCCTTTGGGACTGGCGCTGGGGCGGCGTGCTGTTCGTGCTGCTCGCCGCCGCGATGCTGCCGGCCGCCCTGATCACCGGCCGCGTCGATCGCCTGCCGCAGGCGCCGCTGCCGCGCGTCTCGACCCGCGCCGCGATCGGCGAGGCGCTCGGCAACCGCCGCTTCGTCGTGCTGTGCGCCACGCATTTCGTCTGCGGCCTGCAGCTCATCTTCATCAACACCCACCTGCCGAACTATCTCGCGCTGTGCGGCCAGGATCCGATGCTGAGCGCCACCGCGCTCGCCATCATCGGCGGCGTCAATATCGCCGGCTGCCTGCTCGCCGGCTGGCTCGGCCAGCACTATGCCAAGAATGTCCTGCTCGGGCTCACCTACCTTTGCCGCTCGTTCGTGCTGACGGCGTATTTCTTCCTGCCGCCGACCCCCACCACCACCATCGTCTTCGCCGTCGCCATGGGCATGCTGTGGCTCGGCGTCATCCCGCTGGTGTCGGGCTACGTCGCCGAGCTGTTCGGCACGCGCAACCTCGCGACCCTGCTCGGCGTGTCGTTCGTCATCCACCAGATGGGATCGGTGATCGGCGCGTGGGGCGGCGGCGTCATCTTCGACGTCTTCGGCGACTACGACCTTGCCTGGCGGGTCGGCGTGCTGATCGGCTTCGCCGCCGGCATCGTGCAGATCCTGTTCGGCGGCCCGGGCCGCACCAACGCCGGCGCGCGGCCGCTGCCGGCGGCGGGCTAGGGCACGATCCGGCCGGCGGAGTCCGGCTCCGAAGCTCATTGGACCGCGCGCCTCCAGGCCCGCTCAGGACGACGAGCGAGCCTGGAGGCCCGCGGTCCGCAGACCGAGACTCGTCGGGTCGATTGTCCGTGACAGAACACTAGTGTCC
>VGCQ01000211.1 GCA_016870055.1 Alphaproteobacteria bacterium
TGACAGCAGGTGCAGCATGGGCGGTGCCATCTTCTCCGGGCGGATCATCTGGCTGCGCGGGATCGAGCCGTCGTCGGGCACCATCGGCGTGTCGGTGGGGCCGCCCGGCACCACGACATTGACGGTGATGCCGGTGCCCAAAAGCTCGCCGGCCAGGCTGGCGCTCCAGGCTTCCAGGCCGGACTTGGCCGGGCCGTAAGGCGAGAAGCCGGGATTGAGCATGGTGAAGAAGCTGGTGGTGACGTTGACGATGCGCCCGAACTTCTGCTTGCGCATGCCCGGCACGGCGGCGTGCGCCAGGTAGAACGGCCCGCCAAGATTGATCGCCATGAAGCGCGCCCACAGCTCGGGCGAAAGGTCATCGATCTGCACGACGCGGCGCATGTGGTCCTCGCGCACCGTCGACATGCCGATCGCCGCGTTGTTGACCAGCACGTCGAGGCGGCCGAAGTGGGCGATCGTGCGCGCGACGGCGTCACGGCAGGCGGCGGGGTCGGACACGTCGAGCGGCAGGGCGATCGCGGCGTCCTTCCCGAACTCGGCGGCGAGTTCCTTATGGAGGCTTTGCAGTCGGTCCTCGGAGGTGTCGCCGAGGGCAAGCCGCAGGCCGGCCTTGGCGAAGGCGCGCGCCAGCGCCTGGCCGATGCCGCCGGCGGCGCCGGTGACGAGGGTGATGCGTCCGCTGAGGTCGGGGGTGGGCATGAGTTCAGACTACGCTTGCGAAGTGCGGCGGCCCAGCGGTGGGGCGGGCTTGGTACGGTGACGCGGAAGGAGAGAATCCTCCCTGCGCGTAGGCGCGGGGAGGAGGACGAGAGGCTTGAATCGCCGGATTTCCCTGCATATTTAGTCGATCATCATGGCCCTGTTGCCAATCCTCACCGCGCCCGATCCGCGGCTCAAGAAGAAGTCCAAGCCGGTCGAGGCGGTCGATGCCGAGGCCCGCCGGTTGATGGACGACATGCTGGCGACCATGTACGCCGCGCCCGGCATCGGGCTCGCCGCGCCGCAGGTCGGCGTGCTGCGCCGCGTGATCGTGCTCGACATCGACCGCGAGGAGGTCAAGACCGGGCCATTGTTCATGGCCAATCCCGAGATCGTCGAGGCGTCGGACGAGGACGCGACCTACGAGGAAGGCTGCCTGTCGGTGCCCGAGCACTATTCCGACGTGGTGCGCCCGGCCAAGGTGACGGTGCGCTACCTCGACCGCGACGGCCGGCAACAGGACATGGCGTGCGAGGGCCTTCTGGCGACCTGCGTGCAGCACGAGATCGACCATCTCGACGGCATCCTGTTCATCGACCACATCTCGGCGCTGAAGCGCAACATGATCCTGCGCAAGCTCCTGAAGGCGCGGAAGGAGAAGGAGCGCGAGGCGGCCGAGGGCAAGCCGGCGAAGAGCAAGGACAAGGAGCCGGAGCCCGCCCTCTAGCAAAGAGAGGCAGGTTACTCTCTTAAGTCCAGACGGCCTTCGATGCGGCCGAATCGCTCGGAAAGCCGGTCGATACGATCCGACTGCTCCGCGTTGGCAACCATTTGTTGCGCGGTGTTGTGTTCGATGTGGCCCAGGCGGCGGGTATGCTCACGCAACGTTTCCTTGACCTCGCGCATATCACTCTGCAGCCGCCTCAGCATGTCAAGGACCAGTTCCAGACCAGCCATTCACGCCATCCCAATGGCATTGTATCAGCACCATATCAGACCATCGGGTTGCGGGCGATTTGTGTTGCTTCGGCGCAAAACGGGAAGACGAGTATCGGCCGCAATCGTCCGCATCGACATCTATCCCGGCGTCGGGGACCCGGCTCTCGCTCGCTAGGCCGTCTCCTCATGTCTCTTGTTCCTCGCCCGCTGCGCGGCGGAGCTTCACGGCGGTCAGGCTTTCGTCCATCGCCACGTCGGCGTAGGTCGGCGACTGGCCAGCTTCATCACCGCGCAACGTCACCGATCTGCTGCAACAGCGGCCGATAGTCGTCCAGGGCAAGATCGGTCAGGCCGATGGCCTGCGCCGGATCGAACCAACGGAACTCGCTGTGCTCGTCGTCGACTACGACAGGCTCGCCACCGTGCCACTCGGTGATTGCGTATATATGATAGACAATGCGTTCATGCGTCGTCTTGTCGGGATCGGCGATCGACCTCAGGAAAGCATACTTGGTCGGCGTGAGCCCGGTTTCTTCGCGAAGCTCGCGCGCGAGAGCTGCCTCCAGGTTTTCGCCTGGTTCGACATGGCCGCCGGGGAAGCTCCAAAGACCGGGATAGGCCTTGCGTCCCGCGCTGCGTTTGGCCAGCAGCACCAGGCCATCGCGGATCAGCAGCGCGTTGACGATATCGCGAGTCGACGTCCGTCTCGCTTGCCTCATGGCGGCGCGAGCGGCCTCGCCCTCCTGGAAGAGGCGACGTGAGATCGCCACCTGCAAAGGCCAGCGGTCGATCTTCTCCTGCAAGGTGAGATCGCGGCGAGGCTGTGCCTGCGTGCGCCGGATGTAGTCCTTGCGAGCGGCATCAGCCTCCGGAAGAGAAGGGGGAAGCTGGCCGGAATTCCTCTGGGAGCTTTTCGGAAAGCCCATGCCGTTCGAGGATATCGACCAGACCCTTCAGGTCAACGGCCTGTTGGGTGACGAACATCTCGACGCGGGCAAGGTCCTTGCGACGCCCCGTCTGCAGGGCAATGGCGCAGAGATGCTCCGCTGCCATGACGCGCGTCGGCACCCCTTCGTAGTCGACCAGAGTCGCTTGCGCGATCGCTTCGCGGGAAAGCGCATCGCTGTCGGGCACGATCTGCAACAGAGTGCCGTCGATCTCGATGTGTTCGCCACGCACCTTGCCGCCGGCCCTCTCCAGCGCCCGATAGATCGGTGAAAGGGGCAAGATCGCGGAAGCGTCTTGCGCCGGAAACAAGACGAAGACATCGAGATCGGCTGTCGCGAACGCTTCGACGTAGAAGTTGGCCGCGATGGCGCCACCGATCGCATAGGCGGGGATGAGGCCATCGTCGACGAGCTTGTTGAGGGCAAGGAGGGCAGTGCGCAAGAGTCACCCGAAGGTCGCAGATATCGGCGATCCCGACATCGCCTGCATCATGCCTCATGAAGCTGCTGTTGAAACCAGCGCGTCGATGGTCCGTGCCTCTCCACGGGCGGTTGGCTTGCCGTCCCCGGTCGAAGCCCTACCCGTGCGGGCGGGACGCCCACGGTCCGGGGATGACTACTGCGCCGCGATCTTCGACGCCGCCGGGGCGAAGGCGGCTTCCATCTCGCGGCGGAGCTTCACGGCGGTCAGGCTTTCGTCCATCGCCACGTCGGCGTAGGTCAGCGACTGGCCGGCCTTGATCGGCCGCAGCAGCTTGACGTTGTGGGCGAGGCCGAGCGGCAGGCTGCCGAGCGCGGTCGATTTGTCGGCGCCGAACAGCTTGCCGTAGACCGTGTAGCCGCCTTCGCCGTCGAGAATCTCGCCGGGCGCGAGGTCGCGCTTGGCGGTGGCGATGACGTCGGCGTGGAAGCCGATCGGGCAGCCGGTCGGCTCCTTGCGCAGGCCGACCGAGGCGACCGACATGCCGACCTCGAGCCCGATCAGGTGCCAGCGCTTGTACATCACCGAGTAGCGGCCCGACGGGTCGGTCTGCAGCATGTACTCCTCGAAGCAGTTCTTCTGGTAGTCGGTCGCCGCCTCGAACACCACCCAGACGCCCTTGCGGATCTCGTAGGGGATGGCGCGGCCGTCGCGCTCCAGCGAGCTTGCGACCTCGACCTGGCCCTTGTGATGGAGCTGGCCGCCCTCGGAGACCGGCCGCATGACCAGCGGCAGGTCCTCGACCGAGCAGGGCGGGAAGGCAAGCCCGTCGGGCGCCGGCGTCAGGCCGGTGGCGTTGGCCACCGCGGTGCTTTCGATGGCGGGCTTGGAGCCGTCGAGGAAGGAGTTGAACATCTTGGGGTTGAGCCCGCCGCGCTTGGCCTGCTCCTCGTTCAGCCCCCAGTGCTTCCACACCGTCTCGGGCGTCGATTGCGCATAGTGCGGCAGCCATTTGTGGCCGCGGCCGGCCGCCGTCACCTCGAAGCCCGAAGTGCGCGCCCAGTCGACCAGCTCGCAGATCAGCGCCGGCTGATCGCCGTAGGCGAGGCTATAGAGCACGCCGGCTTGCGCGGCGCGCCGGGCGAGCAGCGGGCCGCAGAAGGCGTCGGCCTCGACCGTGACCATGACCACGCTCTTGCCCTGCCGGAAGGCTTCGAGCGCGTGCTCGACGGCGGCGATCGGATCGCCGGTCGCCTCGACCACGATGTCGAGCTCGGGCTGGCTCAGCAAGGCACGCCAATCGTCGGTGAGGTGCGTGTTGCCGTGCTTGCGCGCCTCGGCGAACGAGCCCGCCGCCGTCACCTCGGGCGTCCAGCCGAGCCGCGCCAGGTTCTCGCGCGCCCGGGCAGGCGAGAGATCGGCGATGCCTAAAAGATGGATGCCGGGCGTGGTCGGGATCTGGCTGAGATACATGGCGCCGAACTTGCCGGCGCCGATCAGGCCGATGCGCAACGGCTTGTTCTCGGCGGCGCGCGCCAGGAGCATGCGATGAAGGCTCATTGTTTCCTCCTGTAGCGGTCCGATGGGAGTGTGCCACGTCGGTGGCGCGCGCGTCGTATCGGCCAGGCCAGGAGGCGCCCCTTGCGGCGCAGTGTTCTGCGCCACTGGAGTGGCGCGTTCCCAGCCATGAGTTTCGTTCTTCTGCTACTCCGCCGCCTGCTTGCGGCGGGCGGCGCGGCGCACGGCGTCGTCCTCCCAGGCGTCGATCGGCGTGAAGTCGCGGTGGGCGATGTAGTCGGGCCGCTTGAAGCGGCGGATGGCGTTGGAGACGGCGTTGTAGGTGACGTAGATGATCTGGCGGTCCCACGGCGACATGTTGGGCGGGCTGCCGTGGACCAGCGTGCCGTGGAAGAAGATCGCCGAGCCCGGCCCGCCCTTGGGCGCCACGATGCCGCCCTGGTCGACCAGCTTGGCGATGGTGTCGTTGTCGATCACCCACAAGGGATAGGACGTCGTGGTGAGGTCGTGCTTGGCCTCGATCGCGCCCTTCTTGTGGCTCTTGGGGATGAACCATAGCGGGCCGTTGAACTCGTTGACCTCGTCGATGAACACCGCGAGGTTCATGGCGCGCGCCTCGGGCATGTCGTCGTCGGCCTTCCAGGTGCCGTAATCCTGGTGCCACTGCCAGACATCGCCGTCGAAGGCGGCTTTGCCGTTGATCTTGAACTGATGGATGTAGGTCTTGTCGCCCAGCATCTGCTCGGCCGGCTCGACGAAGCGCGGATGGTGGATCAGCGCCTCGAACACCGGATGCCAGGTGTGGACGGCGAAGGCGGTACGCACCACGTCGCCGGTCTTCTCGCGCACGTTCTCGGGCCGGCGCTGGGCGAACACTTCGGGGATCGAGGCTTTGAGGATCGCGGTCTCGTCGGGCGAGAAATAGTCGGGGAAGAACAGGTAGCCCTGCTCGTCGAACTGCCGGAGTTGTTCCGTGGTGAGCTTCATGGTGCTCCTCCTGGGATCGTCGGGGTGTCGTGCGGCGCGGCTCAGGCCACGCCGGAAATCGCTGCCTTGAGCCGGCCGGTGAGAATGTCGGCCATCTGCTCGGCGTGGCCGCGGCACAGCGCCTCGGCTTCGCCGGCCTGGCCGGCTTCGAGCGCGCGCAGGATGCCTTCGTGCTCGTCCCACACGCTGACGCGGAGACCGCTCTCGCCCAGCGCCGCCGCCATGAAGCGCCGCAGATGCTGCCAGTGCGGCTGGGCGGTCTCGCCGAGCAGCGGATTGCCCGAGGCCTCGTAGACGAACAGATGGAAATCGATGTCGGCCTCGATGACCGACGGCACATGGCCGCTCGCCACGGCGCGGCGGCCGACCTCGATCAGTTGACGGCCGCGCTGGCGGAGATGCGGCGTGTAGTTGGCCGCGGCGAGCCGCGCCGCGGCACCATCGAGCGCGCCGCGCACGACATAGAGATCGCGCGCCTTCTGGACGTCGAGCGGCGCCACGCACACGCCCTTGCGGCCGGCATCGATCAGGAATCCCTCGCGGCGCAGCAGCATCATGGCCTGCAGCACCGGCTGGCGGCTGACGCCGAACTGCTGCGCCAGCTCTTCTTGGGTGATGCGGGCGCCGGCTTTCAATTCGCCGGAGCAGATGGCGTCGAGCAGCGCGTCGTGGACGCGTTCGCTGAGATCGGGTTCGGGCAGGACAGCGCGCATGGCGGTCCGTATACAGAACACAGACCGGCGGGAGTCAAGGGCGCAGAGCTGAAAATCAGCTCGGTTTCAGGTTCTTGGCCGCCAGGACCGGCCGGGCGCGGTCGGGATAGTCAGTGATCAGGCCATCGACCCCGAGATCGATCAGCCGGTCCATGTCGGCCGGGTTGTTCACCGTCCAGGGGATGACTTTCAGGCCAAGCGCCTGCGCCTCCTTCACATTCTCGGCCGTGACGTTGCGCCAGAACGGCGACCACACGGCGCAGCCCGCCGCCTTGGCGAGCCGCGGCAGCGAGCCGCCATGGGCGGCGAGGTCGAGGCCGCCCAGCCAGGGCGAGGGCCGGCCGCTGTTGCGGCCGACCATATCGAAGCCGCCGCTTTCGATCGAGAGACAGGCGGTGGCGAGCTCCGGCGCCAGGCGCCGCGCCGCGATCAGGCCGCGCCAGTCGAACGACTGCAAGGTGGTGCGCTCGACCGCCTTGGCGGCGCGGATGCCGTCGATCACCAGGGCGGCGAAGCGGTCGGGCGGCAAGGTGAGGTCGGGCTTGTTGGGATCGCTCTTGATCTCGATGTTGAAGCGCACGCGCGGACCGGCCATGGCGAAGAACTCGGCCAGCGTGGGGAAGCGCTCGCCGTCGGCCGGCTTCTGTTCGGGATACTGCTGGCCGTACTTGCTGGCCGGGTTGACGCGGCCGATGTCGTAGCGTTTCAGCTCGGCCAGAGTCTGCGAACGGATCGGCGGGCCGGCGGCGGCGAGCCATTGGCCGTCGAGTCGGGTCAGGTCGGGATTGAGCACGGGGTCGTGACTCAGCACCACGACCTCGTCCTTGGTCACGGCGAGATCGGTCTCGAGGGTGCTGACGCCGAGCTCGAGGGCGACGCGAAAGCCGGCCAGCGTGTTCTCGGGGGCGAGCCCGCGCGCGCCGCGATGGCCCTGCAGGTCGAAGGCGTGGGCCGCGCCGCTAAGCGCCGAGATTGCGCAGGCGAGCGATGCGATCCGCGATATCGGGATGGGTGGCCAGAAGCGCCGGCGTCTTGGCGGTGAAGGTCTGCACCGGGTTGACGATGAAGAGATGCTGCGTGGCACGGCTTACTCCGGGGAACGGCGCGGCTTTGTCGGCGAGCTTGCCCAGCGCCGAGATCAGGCCGTTGGGGTTGCGCGTGAACTGCACCGAGGTGGCGTCGGCAAGATACTCGCGTTGGCGCGACACCGCCATCTGCACGACCTTGGCGGCGATCGGCGCCAGGATCGCCACGACCAGCAGCACGATGATCAGGATGGCGGCGCCGCCGCCCTTCTTGTCGCTGCTGGAGCCGCGATTGGAGCGGCCCCAGGCGAGGTTGCGCAGGATGACGTCGCAGACCAGCGCGATCAGGCCGACGGTGACGCCGACGATCACCATGTAGCGGGTATCGAGGTTGGCGAGATGGGCCATCTCGTGCGCCACCACGCCCTGCAGCTCGTCGCGGTCGAGCGTGTTCAGCAGGCCGCGGGTGACGGCGATGGTGCCGTTGCCGGTCTTGGTGCCGGTGGCGAAGGCGTTCAGCGCATCGGTCTCCAGCACCATGACCTTGGGCATCGGCACGCCGGCGGCGATCGCCATCTCCTCGACGACGTTGTAGAGCTGCGGCGCGTCGGCCTTGTCGATGACGCGGGCGCTGGCCATGGCGAGCACCATGCGGTCGCCGAAGGCGAGCGACACCAGGCTCCAGCCGACGCTCGCCACCGCCATCACCCCGGCAACACCGAGGCCCGCCCGGCTCCACGCCGGCACGGCATCGGTCGCCTGGCTTTCCAGCGCCCAGCCGATCAGGTAGCCGACCAGGGCGGCGACCATCGTCAAGACGACCAGCAGCACCAGCGTGTTGCGCCGGTTGGCCTGCTGGGCGCCGATGAAGTCCGTGGTGGCGGCCATGCGGCCGCCGTCAGCGCAGCGCGACCGCAGGCACCGCGCGCTCGGCCTCGGGCATGTTGAACAGCTCGATCGGGCCGAAGCCGAGCGACGCCGCGGCCAGCACGGCGGGGAAGCTCTGGCGGCGGTTGTTATAGGCGTTGACCGAGTCGTTGTAGAACTGGCGCGCGAAGGCGATCTTGTTCTCGGTCGTGGTCAGCTCCTCCTGGAGCTGCTTGATGTTGTCGTTGGCCTTGAGCTGCGGATAGCTCTCGACCAGGCCGA
>VGCQ01000212.1 GCA_016870055.1 Alphaproteobacteria bacterium
TGGCGATAGCGAGAAATCCGCTGAAGGCGACGCCAAGGCCGGCGAGCACGGTCTCCATCCATCGACGCACCGCGGGACTGACGCGGCCCAGCACGAGGGTCACCCGGATATGACCGCCGGCCCGCAGCGTCATCGCCGAGCCGAAGGTGAAGGCCGCCGCCATCAGATATGAACCGTACTCCCACGCGACGGGAATAGCCGCGGGCACGCCGGGCACGACTTCGGACAGCGCCCGCACCAGCACCTCACCCGAGATCAGGCCGGTCAAAGCGACCAGGCAGGCCGCGCCCATCCAACCATCGAGGCGGCCGAGAGTGTCGATACCGTCGAGAAGAAGACGCAGGGGCCGTGGGGCCCCTGCGTTGGGGTCGACGCGAGGCGCGCTCACGCGCGCTTCATCTCGACGAGATAGGCCTTGATCGGCTTTTCGGCCGCCGGCACGCGCTTGATGAAGTCGGCGATCATCGGCTCGGTCTTCTTGCGCAGGTCGGCCACCATTTGCGGCGGCGGAACGACGAGCTGCATGCCGCCGTCGGTCAGCTTCTTGGAGCTATCGGCGTCGGCCTTGAGCGAGGTCGCCCAGAATTCCGGCTCGAGCTTCTTGGCCAACTCGACGATCGCTTTTTGATTGGCCGCCGAGATCTTCTTCCAGGTGTCGTTGTTGATGGTGACCATCTGGCACGACCAGGCATGATTGGTCTGGTGGAAGAACTTCAGGAACTCCCAGAACTTGCCGTCGACGCCCGACACCGACGACGTCGACACGCCGGCGACCGCGCCGGACGACAGGGCGGCGATGGTCTCGCCCCACGGGATCAGCGCCGGCGCCATGCCGATGGCGGTGCACATGTCCTGGGCATTCTTGTCGGGCACGCGGATCTTGATGCCCTTCAAGGCGTCGAGCGATTCGGCCTTGACCTTGAGGTGCAGATACTGGGTCGGCCACGGCACCATGTAGAGGATGGTCTGATTGTTCTTCAGCGCAATCTTCTCGTACTCGGGCCGCAGATACTTGTGCAGTACCTTGAGCTCGTCGATGTTGTTGGAGATGAAGGGGATGCCCTCGACACCCAGCAACGGCTCATCGCCGATCTGCTGGATATTCAGCACGTCGGCCATCGGCACCAGCCCATCGCGCACGGCGCGCAACTGCTCGGGCCCCTTGAAGCCGAGCTGACCGCCCGCCTTGACGTCGATCTCGACCGCGCCCGAAGTGGCTGTCTTGACCTCGTCGGCGAAGCGCTTGGCGTTGATGGTGTGGAAATTGCCGTCCGGCCAGACCGTGGCCAGCGGCAGTTTCTGCGCGGCCTGCGCCTGCACGATCGCGGGCGCGCCGAGCACCGCCGCACCCGCGGCCATGCCAGTCCTAAGTACCGTCCTGCGTCCAAACTTCATGAAAGCCCCCTATGGCTGATTGATACCCTTCCCCGATACCCTCGCCTACGATAGCACCATGGCTATTCCGCGGCCCTTGGCGGCTTGTAGGCGTACACTTGCTCGGCCGTCTGCTCGGAGATCAGCCCGTCGGCCAAGTCGTCGGCAACCCTTATCCGGTCACGTTCCGCGGGCTTGCCGATGCCGGCCCCGCCGGGCGTCATGACCACCAGCCGGTCGCCCGGCGGGATGAGCTGGAAGCCCTTGCCCTTGAGCGTACGGCCGGATTTCAGCGCGACAAAGCCCGCCTCGCCGTCGCGGCCGCCGTCGCGGCCACGCGGCGGATGGTCGATGCGGTCGAAGGCGGCGAGCAGGTCGAACGGCTCGGCGATGCCGCTTTCGATTTCCATGATCTGACCCAGCCCACCGCGGGTCCGGCCAGCACCACCGGAATCGGGCCGGAACTCCTTGCGCCAGAAGATCAGCGGCGTCTGGGTCTCGGCGATCTCGACCGGCGTGCCGCGCACGCCGCTGGGATAGGCGGTGGCCGACAGCCCGTCCTTGTCGGGCCGTGCGCCGGTGCCGCCGTTCGACGTGATGGCCATGCCGAAGCCGTAGTTGCCGCCCTCGCCGCCTTTGACCCGCCCGCGCACGTTGATGTTCCACAGGCACGACGTGCCTTCGGCCGGCACGCGCTGCGGCACGACCTGGCGCAGGCAGCCGAACACGACGTCGGGCAGCATCTGGCCGATGATGTGGCGCGAGGCGACCGCCGAAGGCTTGGGTGCATTGAGAATCGTATCGGCCGGCGCCGACACGGTCAGCGGCTCGAGCGAGCCGGCATTGTTGGGAATGTGTGTGGCCACCACGCAGCCCAGGCCGAACACGGTATAGGCGGTGGTGTAGGCGTGCGGCACGTTGATGCCGCGGCCGGATGCACCCGAGGTGCCGGCGTAGTCGACATGGATGCCGGCGTCGGAGATGGTCAGTGCGGCACTCAGGGTCACCGGCTCGTCATAGCCGTCGATCGTCATGGCATTGCGCCAGGTGCCCTTGGGCAGCTTGGCGATCTCGGCCAACACGGCCTCGCGCGAGCGGGCGATGATATGGCTGCCGAGCTCGTCGAGCGAATCGATGCCGAACTCGTCCATCATCTCGACCAGGCGGCGGGCGCCGACGTCGTTGCAGGCGGCCAACGAATAGACGTCGCCTTCGGTGTCGACCGGCAGGCGGGTGTTGGCGCGGATCATCGCCATCAGGGTCTCGTTGACCTTGCCCTGCTCGATCAACTTCAGCATCGGGATATAGAGGCCCTCCATGAACACGTCGGTGGCGTCCGGCCCGAATCCGATGCCGCCGATATCCATGAGATGGCTGGTACAGGAGAACAGCGCCACCAGCTTGCCGTTGCGGAAGGCCGGCGTGGTGATGACGAAGTCGTTGAGATGGCCGGTCCCCATCCACGGGTCGTTGGTGATGTAGGCATCGCCCGGCTTCATGGTTTCGACCGGGAAGTGGCGCAGGAAGTGCTTGACCGACTCGGCCATCGAATTGACGTGGCCGGGCGTGCCGGTGACCGCCTGGGCCAGCATGCGGCCCTCAAGGTCGAACACGCCGGCCGACAGGTCGCCGCACTCGCGCACGATCGGGCTGAACGCGGTGCGCATCAGGGTCTGCGCCTGCTCCTCGACCACGGCGATCAGGCGATTCCACATGATCTGCAGGTCGATCAGCCCGACGCTGTTGGACTGGGCCATGCTCTCCTCACGCCTCCTGGCGGTCCATGACGATACAGCCGGACGCATCGATATGCGCGGCAAAACTCGCCGAAATATAAGTCGAAGTTTCGTCCTCGGCCACGATGGCGGGGCCCGCGAACCGGCTGCCCGGCGGCAGGGCGTCGCGGCGATAGACCGGGACTTCGACCGTCCGGCCGCTGCGGCCGTCGAAGACGGCCCGCTTGCCGACCGCTCGCGGTGTCGCCGACGACGGCGCGGCACCCTGTGGCGCCGGCAATTTGGCTTCCGTCGAGACCTGGACCGACCAGCTCAGGATCTCGATGGCCGCGTTGGGGATGTGCCGCTCGAACAGCACGGCATAGTCGCGTTCATAGGCCTCCCGCAGCGCCTGGGCATCCGCGGCCTGCACGGCACGCAGCGGCAGCTCGACGGTGATCTCATGACCCTGCCCGACATAGCGCATGAACGCCAAACGGCGCTCGAAGGTCGCGAGCCCGCGCGCTCCCGGCGCCACCAGCGCGGTCGCCTCGGCGCTCATTTCCTTCAGCAGCTCCGACGCCGCCGCGGCATCGAACGCATCGAGCCTCATGTAGCGGCTGCGCACCAGCTCGTAGGATACCGGAGCGGCAAGGAAGCCCACGGCCGACCCGACGCCGGCGTTGGGCGGGACGATCACCCGCTTGACGCCGATCTTCTCCGCGACTCGCGCCGCATGCAGCGGGGCGGCACCGCCGAAGGCGATCAGATCGTACTGGTTGGCGACCGCGCCACGCTCGACGGCGTGGACACGGGCGGCACTCGCCATGTTCTCCGAGACCATCTCATAGACCGCGTAGGCCGCCATCTCGGTCGACAGGTCGATGCCGTGGGCCACGTCGCGCTGCAGCGCGCCCTGCGCTGCGGCGAGGTCGAGCATGATGCTGCCGCCGGCAAAGTCGCGCGGGTCGATGGTGCCCAGCACGACGTTGGCGTCGGTGACCGTGGGATGGCGGCCGCCGCGGCCGTAGCAGGCGGGCCCGGGCTCCGCACCGGCGCTTTCGGGGCCGACCGTCACCCGTTTCAACGCGTCGAGCTTGGCGACCGAGCCGCCGCCGGCGCCGATCTCGACCATTTCGATCACCGGGATGCGGACCGGCAGGCCCGATCCTTTGAGGAAGCGCGCCGCGCGGTCGACCTCGAACAGCCGGGCGGTATGCGGCTTGTAGTCGTCGATCAGGCAGATCTTGGCCGTGGTGCCCCCCATGTCGTAGCTGAGCGCCCGACTGGCTCCGGCACGTGCGGCGACCTGCGCCGCAAAGATCGCGCCACCTGCCGGTCCCGACTCGACCAGCCGCACCGGATAGCGCCGCGCCGTGTCGATGGCGGTGAGGCCCCCGCCCGAGGTCACGAGATAGATGGTGCCTGAGAACTTCTCGGCGGCCAGGGCCGACTGCATGCGCTCGAGGTACGAGTCCATCAGCGGCTGGACATAGGCGTTGGCGACCGCGGTCGAGGTGCGTTCGTACTCACGCACCTCGGGGCAGGCTTCGCTCGACAGGGTGATCCAGAGGTCGGGCAACTCGCCTTTCAGAATGTCGCGCGCCCGTCGTTCATGGGCCGGGTTGGCATAGGCGTGCATGAAGGCGATGGCGACGCTCTCCACGCCCTCCGCCTTCAGTTTGCGCGCCGCCTGCCGTACCGCCGCCTCGTCCAGTGCCAGGCGGACCTGGCCATGGACATCCATGCGCTCGGGCACGGTGAATCTCAATGCCCGCGGCACCAATGGTCGAGGCTTCTCGATCGTAAGGTCGTACTGGTCGTAACGGCTCTCATTGGCGATATCGAGGACGTCGCGGAACCCCTCGGTGGCAATCAGCGCCGTGCGTGCGCCGCGCCGTTCGATCACCGCGTTGGTGGCAAGTGTCGTGCCGTGCACGAAAACGGCGACGTCGCCAAAGCGGCGGCCGGCGTCGGCCAAAATCAGCCGCACGCCTTCGAGGACGGCCTGCTCGGGCCGCTGCGGCGTGGTCAACAGCTTGCGCGTCAGCCGCTGTTCGCCGTGTTGAAGAACCACGTCCGTAAACGTGCCGCCGATATCGACGGCAATGCGCAAATCGTCGTTCACCTGCGAACCAAATCCCTACCCTGAAAGCGGGCCGGACCGTAGACCGCCCGCCGCCACGTTGCAATTCGTCTGCCACAGTGCCTATGGTTTGGCTGTGACGGCCACGGGCTCGACATCGCGGGCGCGGACTTACGCTCTGCTGCACTACTCCGACCCCACCCCTGCCGCCAGGCAGTGGCGGTTGGTCAATCTTGTCGTCCTCGGGATCGGCCTGCTGTCGGTGGTCCTGCTGTCGATCGACGAGCTGGACGAGGCGTGGCAAAGCACGCTGCGCCTGGTCATCTGGGCGGTCAGCGCGGTTTTCCTCGTCGAATATCTGTTGCGCTTGTGGGTCGCCCCGGAGACGCCGCGTTACGATCAGGATACGCCGCTCAAGGCCCGGCTGCGATGGGCCGCCTCGTTGCCCGGCGTGATCGGGCTGCTGGCAGTCTTGCCGGCACTGATGTTCGCCGGGCGCTACGCCGTCACCGGCGTCGACACGGCGTCGGTCTTCTGCATCCTCTGGATCCTCAAGATCGGCCTGCACGCGCCAGCCTTCGGCACCCTGGGACGCGTCATATCCAACGAGCGCGCACCGATCGCGAGCGTGCTGATCCTGTTCGTCATCCTGCTGCTGATCGCCGCCACGGCGGCCCACATGTTCGAGCGGGCGCGCCAACCCGAGCAGTTCGGCTCGCTGCCGGCAGCGATGTGGTGGGCCGTGGTCACACTGACGACGACGGGCTACGGCGACGTGGTGCCGCTCACCGCCGGCGGGCGCTTCGTCGGCGGACTGCTCATGCTTTCCGGTATCGTCGTTTTGGCCCTGATGACCGGCGTGTTGGCCACCGGCTTTGCTCAGGAAGAGCGGCGGCGCGAATATCTCAGGGTATGGGAGCAAGTGGCGCGGGTGCCGCTGTTCGCCTCGCTGGGCGTCGTCACGCTGTCGGAGATCGTGGGCAAGCTGCGCACGCGCTACTACCCATCGCGCATCGTCGTGGTGCGACGCGGCGACGCCGGCGATTCGATGTTTTTCATCTCCAGCGGCGAGGTCGAGGTTCGGCTGCCCACCGGTCAGTCGGTGACTCTGGGCGAAGGCGCGTTCTTCGGCGAAATGGCCCTGCTCGAGCGGCAGCTGCGCAGCGCCACGGTCTTCACGACGCGGCCGACCACTCTGCTGGTACTTTACGCCAGCGACTTCTACGAGATCGCCTCCCATATCCCCCAGCTCGCGGAGGCGGTCGAAGTCGAGGCCAGACGCCGACGCAACGAAAACATCGAACGAGGGGAGAGTTTGGCGAAACGATGACCGGCGGCCGCGGGCGTCGCAAAAATGCGGTCCGCATCACCATTGGCCCCACGCCCGCCTTCGGCTATATCGCAGCGCAGCCCGTGACCGGGCGCACTGCCCAGCCGTCCAGAAGCGAAAGATCCTGATGCCGTCGATCATCACGCCCGTCATCTTGGTAGGAGGCTCCGGCAAGCGGCTGTGGCCGCTGTCGCGCGAGAGCATGCCGAAGCAATTCGTGCCGTTGCTCGGCGAGCAGTCGACCTTCCAGCAGACTTTGCTTCGGGTTGCCGACCGCGGCCTGTTTGCCCGGCCGGTGATTGCCACCAACGATGCCTACCGCTTCATGGCCGAGCAGCAGGCCAAGGACATCGGCGTTGAGATCGACCTCGTGATCGAGCCGGAGCGCCGAGACTCGGGCCCGGCGATGGCAGCGGCGGCGGCCTACGCCCAGTCGCAAGCAGCCGAATCGGTCTTGGCCATGGCGTCCGATCATATGGTGATCGGCGTGGAGGAGTTTCGCGCCGCCTGTCGCGACGGGCTGGCGGCCGTCGAGCGTGGCGGCATCGTCACCTTCGGCATTCCGCCGACCGAACCAAAGACCGACTACGGCTACATCCGACCAGGCGGCGAGCACATCGGTGGCGTCCAAAAGGTCACCGCTTTCGTCGAGAAGCCCAACGCCCAGACCGCGCTTCGCTACATTGCCGAAGGGCTGTTCTGGAACGCCAGCTACTTCCTGTTCACGCCGGAGGTCTTGCTGTCGGAGATGGCTCGCTTCGAGCCCGCAATGGCGGCAGCGGCCAAGGATGCCGTGGCCAAGGCGAAACGCAATGGGTCGACCGTGTTTCTCGACGCCGACGCTTTTTCTCGGGCACCAGCCAAGTCGATCGACTACGCGGTGATGGAGCGGACCGACAAGTGCTGGGTGGTGCCGGCCAAGTTCCGCTGGTCCGACCTCGGCACCTGGGATGCGCTGCTCGATGTCGGGCAGGCCGACAGCGCGGGCAACGTGGTCGAGGGCCCGGTCGAGATCGACCATGTGCGCAACTCCTACCTGCGTTCCGATGGGCCGCTGACCGCGGTGATCGGCGTCGAGAACGTGGTCGTGGTGGCGATGGATGACGCGGTGCTGGTCGGCCACCGCGACAACCTGCCCCGGCTCAAGGACGTGGTGCAGCGCATGGCCGACGGCAAGCACAAGGCGGCGACCGAGCATGCAGTGATGCACCGGCCATGGGGCAGCTACCAGGACATCGACCGCGGCGAGCGCTTCCGCGCCAAGCGGCTGACGGTCCATCCCAAGGGCAAGCTCAGCCTGCAGAGCCACAAGCGCCGGGCCGAGCATTGGGTGGTCGTGAGGGGCGTGGCCGAAGTCACGCTCGACGGCAAGATCATGACCCTGCACGAGAACGAGTCGGTTTACATCCCGATGGGCGGCATCCATCGCCTGGCCAACCCGGGCGACGAGCCGCTCGAGGTCGTCGAGGTCCAGACCGGCGACTATCTCGAGGAAGACGACATCATCCGTTACGAAGACATCTACGCCCGTGTGTAGGTCATGAAGTTCGGCACACATCACGAATGGGGCAAGCTGCGCGAGGTGGTGATCGGCATCTCGCCAGCCGAAGACTTCGTGGTGTTCCACGAAGCCTCGCAGCGTTGGCTGACACCGGACGGCGATCGCTTCTGCCGAGAACACAAAGGTCGACATTTGTTGGACGTCGACCCCGGGCGCGCCCGCTTGATGGAACGACAAGTCGACGCGCTCGCCGAGCTGGTGGCGCTACAGGGCGTGACGGTGCACCGGCCGCAGCGGCTGCAGGGCGACGAGCGCACCTTCATGGCGCCCAATGGCGAAGGCGCCCAACTCTTCCCGCGCGACGCCATGATCGTGATCGGTGACCACGTCAT
>VGCQ01000213.1 GCA_016870055.1 Alphaproteobacteria bacterium
GCGGATTTCTCGCTATCGCCATGGTCAACTTCACGACGCGCAGTTTCGTGTCGGATCAAGTGTCGATTTCCAGCGGCAGTCCGCTCTGGGTCCCCCAGGCCGTCGTGACCTTCGGCATCTGCCTGCTCATGCTGCAGTTCGTCGCTCGTTTCATTCAGGCAGCCCTCGGCCTGCCGCTCGAGGATCTCAACATGCGTGCGGCCTCCGTCGCTGAATGACCTGGCACAGGCGGTAGGCTGTGATGCTCGAGATCGTCCTGGTGATGTTCGCCGTGCTGTTCGCCTTCCTGGCGGGCGGCTTGTGGATCGGCTGGACCCTGGCCGTGACCGGCACCGTGCTGCTCGCGGTGTTCCGCGACATCCCGCTCGACAAGCTGCTGGCGCAATACGCCTGGAACATTCTCACGACCCAGGAACTGCTGGCGTTGCCGCTGTTCATCCTGATGGGCGAGATCCTGTTCCGCACCCGGCTGTCGCAGTCGCTGTTCCGCGGCCTGACGCCGTGGGCGGCGCTGTTGCCGGGCCGGTTGCTGCACGTCAACGTCATCGGCTGCTCGATCTTCGCGGCGATCTCGGGCTCGTCGGCGGCGACCACCCAGGTCGTCGGCCGCATCTCCCTCGCGGAACTGCTGAAGCGCGGCTACTCCAAGGACGTGGCGGTCGGCTCGCTTGCCGGCGCTGGGACCCTGGGCTTCCTGATCCCGCCGTCCAACATCATGATCATCTATGGCGTCCTGGGCGACGTCTCGATCGCCAAGCTGTTCACCGCCGGATTCATCCCCGGGTTCCTGCTGGCGGGCTGCTTCATGGCGTGGATCATGATCCATACCGCCTTCAAGCCCGCGCTGGTTCCCGCCGCCGAGCGCAAGATACGCGTCGCGTCGCCGACCGAGTTCCTGGCTTCGATCCGCGAGCTGGGGCCGGCGGTATTCCTCATCATCTGCGTGCTCGGCTCGATGTATGGCGGCCTCGCCACGCCGTCGGAGGCGGCGGCGGTGGGGGTGCTGGGCGCGTTGATCGTGGCCGGCCTGCAGCGCGAGCTGTCGCGGACGGCATTGCGCGCCATCGCCATCGGCGCGGTCCAGACCTGCGCCATGATTGCACTGATCGTGCTGGGGGCGTCGATCCTGGGCAGTGCGGCGGCCTTCCTCGGCATTCCAGCGGCGGTCGCCGAGTTCGTGCGCAGCCTTGGTCTCTCGCCGTTCCTGCTGATGGCTGCGCTGATCGTCTTCTATTTGATCCTCGGTTGCTTCCTCGACGGCTTCAGCATGATCGTGATGACCCTGCCGATCGTCATGCCGATCGTGAAGGCGGCGGGCTTCGATCCGATCTGGTTCGGCATTTTCCTGGTGCTGGTCGTCGAGATGGCGCAGATCACGCCGCCGGTCGGCTTCAACCTGTTCGTGATCCAGGGCCTTACCGAGGACGGGCTCGGCTACATCGCGCGGGTCACCTTGCCGTACCTGCTGATCATGGTCGGCTTCACGCTGGTGATCACGCTGTTTCCCGACATTGCCCTCTGGCTTCCGCGCTATCTCAGCAGCTAGAACATGATCGGTTCAGCCGGACTCAGCTGAACCCATCATGCCTGCTGCAACACGCAACACCGCTGCGCGCCAATGAGATGAAATGGAACCGCATGCGGTTCCATCTCATCTCATTCCGCTCTAGTCTGGCCGCGGTCACAAGGGGAGAGCCATGGAACCGCGTCAGGTGAAGACGGCTGCCGATGCGCGCAGGATCGTCAAGGAACGGGGCCTCACGCATGTCAAGGTCGGCGTCCACGACATGGACGGCATCCTGCGCGGCAAGTATCTGCACATCGACAAGTTCCATTCGGCGCTCGACGGCGGCATGGGCTTCTGCGACGTCGTGCTGGGTTGGGACGCCAACGACCAGCTCTATGACAACGTCACCTACACCGGCTGGCACACCGCCTATCCCGACGCCGCGGTGCGCATCCTGCCCGAGACCTGCCGCGAGATCGCGACCGAGCCGGGCAATCTCCTGTTCTTGTGCGAGTTCGTCGACCGCGCCGAGGCGCTCTGCCCGCGCGGCGTGCTGCGTCGCGTGCTGGCGCGCGCCGAGAAGATGGGATTCGAGGTCAAGGTCGGCTTCGAGTACGAGTTCTTCGTCTTCGCCGAGACCGCCTTTTCGATCCGGGAGAAGGGCTATCGCAACCTGAAGCCGATCTCGCCGGGTTTCTTCGGCTACTCGGTGTTGCGCAACTCGGTCCTGTCCGACTGGTACAAGGACCTGCTCGCGATGTGCGAGGCCATGGATTGCGGCATCGAAGGCCTGCACACCGAGACCGGCGCCGGCGTGCTGGAGGCGGCGCTGCGGGTCAAGGACGGGCTGCCGGCGGCGGATGCCGCGGCGCTGTTCAAGCTCTACACCAAGGTTCTCGCCCAGAAGCGCGATTGGCTCGCCACCTTCATGGCCAAATGGTCGAAGGACTGGCCGGGCTGCGGCGGCCACATGCACATGTCGCTGTGGAAGAGTGGCAAGTCGGCGTTCTACGACGACAAAGCGCGGCATCGCATGAGCACCACCATGCGCCATTTCGTCGGCGGTCAGCAGGCGCTGATGCCCGAACTGCTGGCCATGGTGGCGTCCAACGTCAATTCCTATCGCCGGTTGATCCCCGGCTTCTGGGCACCGACCGTGGCGACCTGGGGCGTCGAGAACCGCACGACCTCGCTGCGTGTCATTCCCGGCTCGGCCAAGTCGACCCGCGTGGAATATCGGGTCGCCGCCGCCGACGCCAATCCGTACTTGGCGCTCGCCGCCGCCGTCGCGTCGGGCCTGTGGGGTATCGAAAACAAGGTCGATCCCGGCGAGCCGATCGCCGGCAACTCCTACGAAAAGAAGCATCCCGCCAAGGCGCAGTTGCCGCGCACGCTGATGGAGGCGGCCGGCCGCTTCAAGGCGTCGAAGCCGGCGCGAGCGTTGTTCGGCGACGCCTTCGTCGACCATTATGCGGCGACACGCGAATGGGAGGAGCGCGAGTTCCGCAAGGCCATCACCGAATGGGAACTCGACCGCTACATGGAAATCATCTGATGTCTCGATCTCTCGTGGGCAATTGGAACTACCCGACCTCGATTCGTTTCGGCGCCGGCCGCATCCGCGAGCTGGCCGATGCTTGCAAGACCGTCGGCCTGAGGCGGCCGTTGCTGGTCACCGATCCCGGGCTGGCCAAGCTGCCGATGATCGCCGACGCGATCTTGGCGCTGCGCAAGACCGGCATCGAGGTCGCCTTGTTCAGCGACGTGAAGCCCAATCCGGTGGCGAGCAACGTCAACTCGGGCGTCAATGTGCTGCGTGCCGGCAAGCATGACGGCGTGATCGCCTGGGGCGGCGGCTCGGGCATCGACACCGCCAAGGCGATCGCTTTCATGGCCGGCCAGACGCGGCCTCTGTGGGATTTCGAGGATGTCGGCGATTGGTGGACGCGCGCCAATCCGGCCGGGATCTTCCCGTCGATCGCCGTGCCGACGACTGCCGGCACCGGCTCGGAGACCGGCCGTGCCTCGGTGATCACCAACGAGGAGACCCACACCAAGAAGGTGATCTTCCATCCCAAGATGATGCCGGCGATCGTCATCGCCGACCCCGAGCTCACGGTCGGTCTGCCACCCAAGCTCACCGCCGGCACCGGCATGGATGCCTTCATCCACTGCCTCGAAGCCTACTGCGCGCCAGGCTATCACCCTTATGCCGAGGGCATCGCCGTCGAGGGCATGCGGCTGGTCAAGGAGAACCTCGCGCGGGCGGTCAAGGACGGTCGCGACATCGAGGCGCGCGGCCACATGCTGGCGGCCTCGCAGATGGGCTCGACAGCGTTCCAGAAGGGGCTGGGTGCCATCCACTCGCTGTCGCATCCGGTCGGCGCCGTGCTCGACACGCATCACGGCCTGACCAACGCCGTCGCCATGCCCTATGTGCTGAAGTTCAATCGCCCGGCCATCGACGACAAGATCCAGCGGCTGGCGCGCTGGCTCGGCCTGCGCGATCCGACCTTCGACGGTTTCATGGAGTGGAGCCTGGGGCTGCGGCGCGAGGTCGGCATTCCCCACACGCTCGCCGAGCTCGGCGTCAAGGAAAGCCATCTCGACAAGTTCGCCGAGATGGCCGCCGTCGACCCGACGGCGGGCGGCAATCCGGTGAAGGCGGGGGTGCCCGAGATGCGCAAGATGTACGAGGCTGCCGTGGCAGGGAGGCTGTGATGAAGGGCAGTGGTTGGCCGACAGCTCCCGCTTCGCGCGGGGAGGGAGCATGACCAGCTTCCCCACCCACGCCCGCGTCGTCATCGTCGGCGGCGGCATCATGGGCTGCTCGACGGCCTATCATCTGGCCAAGCTCGGCTGGAAGGATATCGTATTGCTGGAGCAGGGCCGCTTGAGCGGCGGCACGACCTGGCATGCCGCCGGCCTGGTCGGCCAGTTGCGCAGCTACCAGAATCTCACACGACTGATCCGCTACAGCACCGAGCTCTACGCCAAGCTCGAGGCCGAAACCGGGCTGGCGACCGGCTGGAAGCAATGCGGCTCGCTCACCGTGGCGCGCACCGAGGAGCGCATGGTGCTGCTGCGCCGCTCGGCTGCCATGGCCAATGCGCAGGGCGTGGCCTGCGAGCCGCTGACGCCCGCCCAAGCTGGCGAGAAGTACCCGATCATGCGCACCGACGATCTGGTCGGCGCGGTGTGGCTGCCGGGCGACGGCAAGGCCAACCCGGCCGACATCACCCAGGCGCTGGCCAGGGGCGCGCGCAACGGCGGCGCGCGCATTTTCGAGAAGACGCGGGTGACGGCGATCGACACCAAGGAGGGCCGCGTCACCGGCGTGCAGACCACGCAGGGCCCGATCGAGGCCGAGATCGTCGTCAACTGCGGCGGCCAATGGGCGCGTCAGCTCGCGCGCACGGTCGGCGTCACGGTGCCGCTCTATTCCTGCGAGCACATGTACATCGTCACCGAGAAGATGGAGAACGTGCCGCGCGATCTGCCGGTGATGCGCGATCCCGACGGCTACATCTACGTCAAGGAGGAAGTCGGCGGCCTGCTGATGGGCGGCTTCGAGCCCGAAGCCAAGCCATGGGACAAGGACGTCATCCCCGACGATTTCGAATTCGGCATGCTGCCGGACGATTGGGAGCAGTTCCAGATTCTGATGGACAACGCGCTGATCCGCGTGCCGTCACTGGAGAAGACCGGCATCAAGACGTTCATGAACGGGCCGGAAAGCTTCACGCCCGACCTCAACTACATCCTGGGCGAGGCGCCGCAAGTCAAAGGCTTCTTCGTCGGTGCCGGCTTCAATTCGATGGGCATCGCGAGCGCGGGCGGCGCCGGCATGGCGCTCGCCGAGTGGATCGTCGCGGGCGAGCCGACGCTCGATCTCTGGCCGGTCGATATCCGCCGCTTCGCCGGCTTCCACGGCAACGATGCCTGGCTGAAGAGCCGCGTCGCCGAGACGCTCGGCCTGCACTACAAGATGCCGTGGCCGCAGCGCGAGCAGGAAAGTGGCCGGCCGTTCCGCCGCTCGCCGCTCTACGACCGGCTGAACGCCAAGGGCGCCTGGTTCGGCAACAAGATGGGCTGGGAGCGGCCCAACTGGTTCGCCGGCGCCGGCAAGACGCCCGACATGCAGTATGGCTGGGGTCGCGGCGCATGGTTCGACGCCGTGGCGGCCGAGCATCGCGCCACGCGCCAGGCCGTGGCGGTGTTCGACGAGACCTCGTTCGGCAAGATCCTGGTACAGGGCCGCGACGCCGCGGCCGAGCTGCAGCGGCTGGCCGCCGCTGACGTGGCCGTGCCGGTCGGCCGTACGGTCTATACCGCTCTCCTGAACAGCCGCGGCACCTTCGAAAGCGACGTCACCATCGCCCGGTTGGCGCCGGACAGGTTCCTGGTCGTCACCGGCTCGGCCCAGCCTGTTCGTGACATCGATTGGATGACGCGGCATGTGGCGGAACGAGCGCATGTGACGCTCACCGATGTCACGGGCGCCTGGACGGTGCTGTCGGTCATGGGACCGAACAGCCGCGCCCTGCTGCAGCGTGTGAGCCGTGCCGATTTCTCCAACCACGGCTTTCCCTTTGCCACCATCCGACAGGTCGGCATCGGCCACGCCACGGTGCTGGCCTCGCGGCGCACCTACATGGGCGAGCTTGGTTGGGAGCTCTATGTGCCGGTCGAGTTCGCCGTCACCGTGTTCGAGACCCTGCACGAGGCGGGTGCCGAGTTCGGGCTGCGCGATGCCGGCTACTACGCCATCGAATGTCTGCGCCTGGAGAAAGGCTATCGCGCCTGGGGCCGCGAGCTCACGCCCGACGACACGCCGTTCCAGGCGGGCCTCGGCTGGGCGGTGAAGCTCGACAAGCCGGGCGGCTTCATCGGCCAGAAGGCGTTGATCGAGGCCAAAGCCAAGCCGCTCGCGCGGCGGCTGGTCTCGGTCGTGCTGGAGGATGGCGAGCCGCTGTTGTGGGGCGGCGAGGCGCTGTTGCGCGACGGTCGCGCGGTGGGCGACCTCACCTCGGCAAGCTATGGCCACACGGTCGGCGCCTCGATCGGGCTGGGCTACCTCCGGCGCGACGACGGTGCGGCCATCGATGCCGCGTGGCTGAGCGGCGGCAAGTTCGAGGTCGACCTTGCCGGAACGCGGCTCGCGGCGCGGGTGTCGCTGCGCTGCCCCTACGACCCCACGGGCGAGCGCATCAAGGGCTGAGGGAAACATGATGCTCGCCTACGACCTGTTCTGGTCCTTCCGCTCGCCTTACTCCTATCTCGTGGTGCCGCGGCTGATCGAGTTCGAGCGCACCTATGACGTGAAGGCCAGTGTACGGCCGGTCTATCCCATCGCCGTGCGGATCGACGGCTTCTTCAAGAACGCCAACCCGATGTGGCTGCCGTACCTGGTGCGCGACGCCGTGCGAACGGCGCAAATGCTCGGCATGCCGTTCGCTCCGCCGCGCCCCGATCCGATCGCCATGGACCTGCAGACCGGCGCGGTCGCCAAGGCGCAGCCCTACATCAGCCGATTGACTCGCCTGGGTGTCGCCGCGGTCGAGCGCGGCAAGGGGCTGGAATTCCTGCGCGAGGTCAGCGCCGTGATCTGGGGTGGCACGCAGGGTTGGCACATGGGCGACCATCTGGCCCGCGCCGCGCAACGCGCCTCGCTCGATCTGGCCGAGCTCGACCGCGACATCGAGGCCAATGCCGAGCGCTACGAGGCGGTCATCGTCGAGAACGAGGCGGCGCAAAAACGCTCTGGCCACTGGGGCGTGCCCTTGATGGTGTTCGAGGGCGAGCCGTTCTTCGGCCAGGACCGGTTCGACATCTTGAAGTGGCGCATGGCGCAGAAGGGCCTGCGGCGCCGCGCTTAGAGCGCAAACGCGCCGGTATCGACAGCAGTTCCACAGGGCATGGCGCGGCCATCTGAATCCAGATGAACGCGCCATGCTCTAAGTCGACGGCGCGGCCTCGCCGGTCGGCGGCGCGGGCAGCGGCCTGAGCCGCGTATCCGACAGTTCACCCGCCGCTTCGAGGATGGGATAGGCGACCGAGGTGAGATGGCCGTTGATGCGCTTGAGGTCGCGAATCACGTCCATGTGGATCGAGCTGGTCTCGATCGATTCCGGCCGGCCCTCGCGCAGGCGGGCGAAATGGCTGTCGGCGGCTCGCGTCTCGGCCTCGCGCATCGCCGTCTTCTCGCCGACCAGGCGGCGGGCGAGCGCAAGGTCGCGTGTGGTGAAGACGTTCAATGCCAGTCGCAGGTTCTCCAGCACGCGGGCATGGAAGGCGCGCAGCTCGGCCATGCCCTCCGCCGAGAAGGCGTAACGTTTCCTGATCTTCTTGGCGGCGAGCTCCATCAGGTTCTTGTCGATGATGTCGCCGACATGCTCGAGGTTGGTGGTGAAGGTCAGGATCTCGACATAGCGCTTGCCGTCCTCCTCGCCCAGCTCGTTGCGCGAGGTCTGCACGAGGTAGAGCTTGATCGCCTCGTAGAGCCGGTCGACGGCGTTGTCGGCGGCCTCGATCGCCTTCACCGCGCGCGCATCGTTGCGCTCCAGGACGTCGATGGTCTGGCGCAGCATGTCGGCGACGCGATCGCCGAGATTGAGCGTCTCGCGCATGGCGCAGCCCAGTGCTTCGGCAGGCGAGTCGAGCACGTTGGGATCGAGATGCCGGGGCTTGCCGGGGTCGTCGGCCATCGGCCGGTCGGGCAGCAGGCGGCGGCAGGCCCAGGCGACGACGTCGACCAGCGGCAGGAAAACGACGGCCGCGACAACGTTGAAGGCGGTATGGAAGT
>VGCQ01000214.1 GCA_016870055.1 Alphaproteobacteria bacterium
ACGACCTTCGTCATCGTTTCGGGCAGCAACGCCCGCGCCGCCGGCTTCTCGGCCGGAGGCACGCTGTCCTCGAGATCGACCAGGATGCAGTCGGCGCCGCGCTCATGCGCCTTGTCGATGAATTTCGGCACGTTGCCCGGCACGTAGAGGATCGAGCGCCAGACGGGCGGGGCTGGGCGGCTCACTTCTTCCTGCCCTTCGAGATCACGCCGGATCGGCAGAGCCTGTCGTATTCGGCGGCCCCCAGCAGCGGCTTCAGCAGCGCCTCGTTGTGCTCGCCGATCTTCGGCGCGGCATGGCGCAAAGCGCCGGGCGTGCCCGAGAGCCGCGGCACCACCGGATGGGTCGGCAGCTCGCCCATCTCCTCGTCGGGGATCTCGATCAGCGCCTCGCGCTCCAGGACGTAGTCGTCGGCCACGATCTGCGAGATGTCGTACACCGGCCCGATGGTGACGCCGGCTTCGTCGAAGAATTTCAAGTTGGTCGCGAGATCGCGTTGTGCGATGAAGCCGCCGATGATGACGTCGAGCTCGACGCCGTTGCGCACACGATCGATGTTGGTGGCGAACTTCGGATCCTTCACCAGCTCGGGCCGGCCGATCTTGACCAGAACGCGCTCGGCCATGCCCTGGGTCGAGGCCGACAGGCACACCCAATGGCCATCCTTGGTCTGGTAGACATTGCGCGGGGCGGCGTTGGTCGAGCGGCTGCCCGTGCGCTCCTTCACTTCGCCGGTGAGCTTGTGGTTGGCGGCCTGCGGACCCAGCACCGAGAACAGCGGGTCGAACAGCGGCAGGTCCATGACCTGGCCTTGACCGCCCCCCAGCTCGACCTCGCGCAGCGCCACCATGACCGCTCCGTAGCCGTAGAGTGCGGCGATGGCGTCGGCGAGATACATCGGCGGCAGCACCGGCTCGCGATCGGCGAAGCCGTTCATCGAGGCGAAGCCCGAGTAGCCCTCGATCAGGGTGCCGAAGCCCGGCTTGTGGCGATAGCGGCCATCCTGGCCCCAGCCCGAGATGCGCACGATGATGAGCTTGGGATTGATCCTGTGCAGCTCGGCCGGCGCGAGCTGCATGTCCTCGAGCACGCCCGGCCGGAAACTCTCGACCAGGATTTGAGCGGTCTTGGCGAGTTCGCGCACGACGGCGCGCCCGGCGTCGGCGCGCAGATCGAGGGCCACGCTCTTCTTGTTGCGGCTGTTGACCTTCCACGCCGTTTCGATGCCCTTGACCCGCCACGAGCGCAGCGTGTCGCCTTCGGGCGGCTCGATCTTGATCACCTCGGCGCCGAAATCGGCGAGCTGCAACGTCAGCACGTTGCCAGCGACCAGGCGCGACAGGTCGATCACGCGGACCCCGTCCAGGGGCCCGCGCGCGTCGGGCGTGAAACTCTTCTTTGCCGGTCGCCTAGCCAACGTGCTTGCCGAAGAACTCCAGCGTGCGCGCCATGGCCTGTCGGGAGGCCGCGGCGTCGTAGCTGCCGCGCTCGTCGCAGTGGAAGCCGTGATCGGCCGGGTAGTCGAAGATCTGCACGCCGGGATGGAGCTTGCGCAGCTCGTTCACGTGCGTCATCGGGATGTGCATGTCCTTGTCGCCGAAATGCATCATGGTCGGCACTTTGGGGGTCTCGTTCTTGGTGCCGTAGATGCCGCCGCCGTAGTAGGCCGACACCGCGTCGGGCCCGAGCCTCGTCGCCGACAGCCAGGAGATGGTGCCGCCCCAGCAGTAGCCGGTGACGCCGACTTTGCGCGCACCGCGTCGCTTCAGCTCCTCGATCGCCGCCTCGACGTCCTGCACCGGCTTGTCGAGGCCGAGCTCGGTCACGTGCTTGCGGCCCTCGGCGACGGTGTCGGGCGTGTAGCCGAGCTCGATGCCGGTCTTGATGTGGTCGAAGAAGCGCGGTGCCAGGGCGAGATAGCCGTCGGCCGCGAACTTGTCGGTGACCGCCCGGATGTGCCGGTTGACGCCGAAAATCTCCTGAATCACCACGATGCCGCCCTTGGCCGAGCCCTTGGGCGCGGCGAGATAGGCGCCGATCTCGCCGGCTTTCGACTTAAGACGGATATCTTCACCCATGAGAATTCCTCCGATTACGGCGGCATTGGACATGGTAATGCCGCGTCGTTCAACCCTGTGCCCGACCGATGGGCGAAAGCGAAGACGAGAGCCAGCGATGTACATTCCCAAGCACTTCGAAGGCAGCGAAGCGATCGGCCGTGAGATCATGCAGGCCCATAGCTGGGCGCTTCTGATCACTGCCGACGAGCAGGCGGCGCCCATTGCCACTCACCTGTCGCTGCTCTGGCACGACGACGGCTCCGAACACGGCGCGCTCATCGGCCATATGGCCAGGGCCAACCCGCACTGGAAGCTGTTCGTCCGGCCCGCCGAATCGCTCGCCTTGTTCTGGGGCCCGCACGCCTACGTCTCGCCGACCTGGTATGCGCCCGGTCCCAAGGTGCCGACCTGGAACTACGTCACGGTGCATGCCTACGGCCGGCCCGAGATCGTCGAGGACACCAGGGACGTATTGGCCGTGTTGGAAAAGCTCGCGGCCGCTTATGAGGGCGCAGGCCCCGAGGCCTGGCGGCTCGACCGCCTGCCGCCGGGCAACGCCGAGGTGCAGACCAAGGGAATCGTCGCCTTCCGTTTTCCGCTCAACCGCATCGAGACCAAGATCAAGCTCAGCCAGAACCGCGATCTCGAGGACCGCCGGCGGGTGATCGACAAGCTCGCGTCGAGCGACGGTCAGGACGCCAAAGCGACCGCAGAGTGGATGAAGCGCGTTCTGCCTTGAAGCGGTGTACAGGGCGCCACCGGACGGCCATCATCGACGCGTAACCGACCGCCGGCAAAATGCCCGACACGAGGGACGGCTATGCACGATGACGACGACAGCATCTCCAGCCCGGGCGGCGAGCCATCGATCGGCGACTTGATCGCACGGCGCCTCTCCAGGCGCAGCGCGTTGCTCGGAATTGCCGGGACGGCGGCGGCGGCCGTTGCAGGCTCTGGCCCGGCGTCGGCGCAGAAGACCGGGCCGTCGTCCTTCACCTTCGGCGAGGTCGCCCACGTCAACGATGCCATGCATCATGTGCCGGACGGCTACGAGGTGCAGGTGCTGATCCGCTGGGGCGATCCGGTGTTGGCGGACGCCGCGGCGTTCGATCCGGCCAATCTCAGTGCTGTCACGCAGGCCAAGCAGTTCGGCTACAACAACGACTTCCTCGGGCTGCACCCTTTGCCTCCCGGCAGCACCGCCAACGACCGCTTCCTGATGGTGGTCAATCATGAGTACACGAATTCCAACCTGATGCTGGCCGGCATCGGCGAAGGCCGCGAAGCGCGGCTGCGCGCCGACCGTCGGCAGGCCGAGATCGAGATGGCGGCTCACGGCGGCGCGGTGATCGAGATCGCCCGCGAGGGCCGCCGCTGGAACGTGGTCGAAGGCAGCCGCTATGCCCGGCGCATCGACGCCAACACGCCGATGCGTGTCGCCGGACCGGCGGCGGGCGATGCCAGGATGAAGACGTCTGGCGATCCGTCGGGCACTCGCGTGTCCGGCATGTTCAACAACTGCGCCGGCGGCGAGACGCCGTGGGGCACCTGGCTCACCTGCGAGGAGAATTTCCACGTCTATTTCCAGGGCGAGCAGGCCAAGCATCCCGACCAGGTCCTGGCCAAGCGCTATGGCCTCGGCCGCGCACCTTCCTACGCCTGGGGCAAGTACTTCGATCGCTTCGATCTCGACAAGGAGCCCAACGAGCCCAATCGCTTCGGCTGGATCGTCGAGATCGATCCCTACGATCCGCAATGGACGCCGGCGAAACGCACGGCCCTCGGCCGCTTCGCCCATGAAGGCTGCCACCACGCCGTGGCCAAGGATGGTCGCGTCGTCTGCTACATGGGCGACGATGCCCGTATGGAGTACGTCTACAAGTTCGTGACGGCGCGGCCGTGGAGCCCGACCGACCGGGCCGCCAACCGCGACCTGCTCGACGACGGCACGCTCTATGTCGCGCGCTTCGATGCCGACGGCCGCGTCGTGTGGCTGCCACTGGTTCACGGTCAAGGCCCGCTCACCGCGGCGAACGGCTTCACCAGCCAGGCCGACGTGGTGATCGGGGCGCGCCGCGCCGCCGATCTCCTGAAAGCGACACCGATGGATCGGCCCGAGGACATCGAGCCCAACCGCGTCAACGGTCGTGTCTACGTCGCTCTATCCAACAACGGCTCGCGCAAGCCCGAAGAGGTCAACGCCGCCAATCCGCGGCCCAAGAACGATCACGGCCACATTCTCGAGATCACACCGAAGGACGGCGACCATGCGGCCAGCGAAGGCGTCTGGGAGATCTTCATCGCCGCCGGCGAGCCCGGCAAGCACGCCGGCACCAAGTATCATCCGGCGACATCGGCCAACGGCTGGTTGACCTGCCCCGACAATGTCGCCTTCGACAGCAAGGGCCGATTGTGGATCGCCACCGACAGCGCCGAGATCGCGGGTATTGCCGACGGCCTCTATGCCTGCGACGTGGCGGGCGAGGGCCGGGCGCTGCCGCGCCAGTTCTTCGCCGCCCCCAAGGGCGCCGAAGTATGCGGCCCGATCTTCACGCCCGACGACCGCACGCTGTTCCTCGCCATTCAGCATCCCGGCGAAGGCAAGGGCTCGACCTTCGAGACGCCGTCGACGCGCTGGCCCGACTTCAAGGACGGCCAGCCGCCGCGACCGGCGGTCATCGCCATCACCAAGAAGGACGGCGGGCCGATCGGAAGCTAGCTGTCGATCACCGCCATGGCGTCGATCTCGAACAGCCAGTCCGGCTGCACCAGGCGGCTGACATAGACGAAGGTGCTGGTCGGCGGCGCCGCCATGTCGAAGTAGCGGTCGCGCACCTCGCGGTAGGTCGCGATCTCGGCCGCGTCGACCGAGGCGACGCAGTAGTTGTTGATCTTCACGATGTCCTTGAAGCTGCCGCCGGCGGCGCGCACCGCGGCGTCGAGATTCTTGAAGACCTGCTCGACCTGAGCGCCGAAGTCGTTCGCCCCCACCAGATTGCCCGCAACGTCATGGGCGACCTGGCCGGCGATCAGCACGATCTTGCCCTTGGTGACCTCGGCGATCTGCGAATAGCCGGTCGGCGGCGGCAGGGTCTTGGGATTGCTGAGCGTGACGGTCATGGCGCGACTCCTGAAGCGGGACGCAAGGGAAACTGGATTTCGGTGAGATCGAACCGGCCATCGCCGGCGCTGGAGAAATAGCGCTCACGGATGGGGCCCTCGAGCTCGAAGCGCCGGTCGGCGGCTTCCTGGTTGACGGCGCGTTTGGCGGCGAAGATGTCCTCCTCGTCGCTGGGATGGACGATGCAGGCCGCGCGGCAGGCCGGTAGCTGATAGGCCTTGAGGGGCGAGAGGCCTACTGCCGGCCGATCCAGAATGACCAGGGCCTCGCAGTCGATCTCGCGCCGTTGCGGCGCGCAGTGATGCCAGACCGCGCCGTGCCCGGTGACCCTGGCGCCGGCCGGCAGCGATCGGCCGAGCTCGTCGAGCAGCGAATCGATGGCGCCGTACTCGGGCACGACGCGGCGCAAGCTGGCGACGAAGGCGGCCGGCACGTCCCGTACCACGACGTCGTAGGCGGGGGCGCGGCTCTCCAGCTGACGGATGCGGGCTTCGATGGCGGCAAGCTGGGCCTGTTCCGCATCGATGCGTCGCGCCACGGCGGCGCGGCGTTCGTCGAGCAGCACGCGCAAGCGATCGGGCGAGAGGCCCTCGCGCAGGACCTGGCGGATGCGCTCCAGCGGCAGGCCGAGCGCGCGCAGCACCATCAGGCGATGCAGGTCGTCGATCTGCGCGGCCGCGTAGTAGCGGTAGCCGGCCGCGCCATCGACGCGGTGCGGTTTCAAGAGACCGATGGCCTCGTAGTGTCGCAGCGCTTTGACCGAAACACGGCCAAGGCGGCTGAATTCACCGATCCTGAGCATCATGGCCAGACGGTAACGCCTCCCCTTACGGGAGAGTCAAGGCACTCAAATCTCGGCGTAGATCTCGATCACGTTGCCATCGGGGTCGCGAAAGAAGATCGTGCGATGGCCGAACGGATGGTCGGTCGGCGGCGAGGCGAGCGCGACGCCCTTGGCTTCGAGCCCCGCCGCGCAGGCGGCGACCGCCTGTGGCGGGACACGGAACGCCAATTGCAGAGATGCCGCTCCGTGTGGCGTCGGCGTGTCGTCGAACCGCCCGCCTTGCGCCGTCAGCGCCAGAGTCGTCGAGCCGACACGATACTCGATCCAGCGGTCGCTCAGCATGCGCAGCAGCGGGAACTCCATCACGGTCTCGTAGAAGTGCCGCATCGCCACCATGTCGCGGGCGAAGATCACGGTGTAGTCGACTTGGCGGATCTGGCTGAACGGCGACATGGGGTTCCTCGTGGAGCCTTCCTCCCCAGCTTCGCCGGGGAGGAAATTAGACGTTGAACCGGAAGTGGAAGACGTCGCCGTCCTTCACCTGGTAGTCCTTGCCTTCGAGGCGGAGCTTGCCGGCGTCGCGGGCGCCGGCTTCGCCGTTCAGGCCGACATAGTCGTCGTAGGCGATGGTCTCGGCACGGATGAAGCCCTTCTCGAAGTCGGTGTGGATCGCGCCCGCCGCCTCCGGCGCCTTGGCGTCGCGGCGTACCGTCCAGGCACGCGCCTCCTTCGGCCCGACGGTGAAGAAGGTCACGAGGTCGAGCAGCCGATAGCCGGCGCGCACCACGCGCGCGAGGCCGGTCTCTTCGAGGCCGAGCGAGGCCAGGAATTCGGCCTGCTCGTCGGCCGGCAGCTGCGCCACTTCGGCCTCGATGGCGGCCGAGATCACGACCGACGGAATGCCGCGTTGCGCGGCGAAGGCCTCGGCCGCCTGGCTGTGCTTGTTGCCGGTCGCGGCCGCGGCTTCCTCGACGTTCAGCACGTACATCATCGGCTTGGCCGTGATGAGCTGCAGGCGTTGGAAGACCGGGCGCTCCTCGTTGCTGAGCGATGCCTCGCGTGCCGGCTTGCCCTCGCGCAGCACGACCAGGACCTTGGCGACCACCGGCGCTTCGGCCTGGGCTTCCTTGTCGCCGCCCTTGGTGCGCTTCTCGAGGTTGGGCAGGCGCTTCTCCAGGCTGTCGAGGTCGGCCAGCATCAGCTCGGTCTCGACGATCTCGGCGTCGCGCACCGGATCGACGCCGCCCGAGACGTGCGTGACGTCGGCGTCCTCGAAGCAGCGCAACACGTGGGCGATGGCATCGACCTCGCGGATGTTGGCGAGGAACTGATTGCCCAGGCCCTCGCCCTTGGAGGCGCCCTTGACCAGGCCCGCGATGTCGACGAACTCGAGCTGGGTGTTGACGATCTTGGCCGAAGCGGCGATGGCCGCGAGCTTGTCGAGCCGCGGATCGAGCACGGCGACGCGGCCGACATTGGGCTCGATGGTGCAGAACGGGTAGTTGGCCGCCTGTGCCGCCTGGGTGGCGGTGAGCGCATTGAACAAGGTCGACTTGCCGACATTGGGCAGGCCGACAATTCCGCAATTGAAACCCATCTTCTACGCTTTCGACTCTGCCGGCTCCGCGGCGGGCGGTTTGGGGGGCGGCGCGAGATGCGCCACCCGGCTCATGTAGCGCTCGTCGGCCTTGGCGGTGCCGTCGACCAGCAGCGCCGACTCCTCGGCGAGTGCATTCAACACCTTGGGCAGCCAGCCCGCTGCGGCATCGCGCTCCTCGAGCGCAAAGTCGCGCAGCACCCAACTCAGCACCAGATCCTTGTGGCCGGGATGGCCGATGCCGATGCGCACGCGGCGATAGTCGCGACCGAGATGGGCGTCGATGTCGCGCAGGCCGTTGTGGCCGCCGGCGCCGCCGCCCTTCTTCATGCGCACGCGGCCCGGCGCGAGATCGAGCTCGTCGTGGAACACCACGACGCGCTCGAGCGGAAGCTTGAGAAAGCGCACGGCTTCGCCGACCGCCCGACTCGACTCGTTCATGAAGGTCATGGGCTTCAGCACGAGCGTGCGTTCGCCGCCGAGATGGCCTTCCGCCACCTCGCCGTTGAAGCGCGCCCGCCACGGCGAGAAGAGGCGGCGGCGGACGATCTCGTCCACCGCCATGAACCCCACATTGTGGCGGTGCCCCGCATAGCGCGGCCCGGGATTGCCGAGCCCGACCAGCAGAAGCATCGAACGGTCGGTGCCGAAGCCCGCCCGCTACTTCTTGGCCGGCGCCGGGGCCTTGCCGCCGGCGGCCGCCGGCGCCGCAGCGCCTGCCGCCGGAGCCGCACCCGCT